>JAYTNC010000230.1:0-2786 GCA_043748515.1 Gemmatimonadota bacterium
CCCGGATCGACACGCCCTACCGGCCCGCCGGCTGGACGGTCAGGCAGCTCGTGCACCACCTGGCCGACTCGCACATGCAGGGCTACGGCCGCGTGAAGCTCGCGCTCACCGAGGCCAACCCGGTGATCAAGCCGTACGACGAGCGTGCCTGGGCCGAACTGCCCGATTCGAAGTTGCCGATCGAGCTGTCGCTCGCGATCCTCGACGGTGTGCACGCGCGGCTCGAGGCATTGCTGCGCTCGCTCACGCCGGAGCAGTTCGCCCGGCCGTTCCTGCACCCGGCGAGCGGACCCATGACCGTCGACACTTGGTGCGCGCTCTACGACTGGCACAGCCGGCATCACACGGCGCACATCACGATGCTGCGTCAGCGCGAAGGCTGGTAGCCGGCCGGAGCGCCGCGGCCGCGCGCCGCGAACCTCCGTGAACGCAGAACGCCGCGGACCCTGTGGGTCCGCGGCGTTTGGGGTAGCTGGTGTCGCAGCAGCAGAATCGCCGCGCGCGCCGTCATTGGAACTATACGTCCTACCGAACGGCGGCGGGTCGAAACCTGTCGCGAACCAGCGAAAAATCAGTATGGAGCTGAGGGGGATCGAACCCCTGACCTCTGCAGTGCGATTGCAGCGCTCTCCCAGCTGAGCTACAGCCCCGCATCGCGCTCCGGCCAGTCCTCGATCACCCGGTCCTGCCTACATACCCGGGACGACTGAGAATGGTTCCGGTCACGCATACGGCCCCGCCTGATGGGTCTTGGCGGGGCCGCCGATGGGAGAACAATAGCAGGGGTGGGAACCGGACGCCAGCCCCCATCCTTAAGCAATACTTAGAGATGCGCACCCGCCCCCACCTCCTCACGTCGGACCACGTCCGCGACCAGCTCGCCCAGCGGATGGTCACGGCGAACCAGGTCCGTACGCAGCCGGAGGGCGAGTACGTCCTCTATTGGATGCAGAGCACGCACCGGTTCGAGGAGAACTGGGCGCTCCGCCAGGCCATCCTCCACGCCGACCGACTCGGCAAGCCGCTCCTCGTGCATCAGGGGCTCGACCCCACGTACGAGCACGCGAGCGACCGCATCCATACGGTGATCCTCGAGAACGCGCGTGCGCTGCATCGCCGCGCGAAGGACCTCGGGTTCCGCTACCAGTTCGTGCTGCGCCGCCGCCGCGACGACGACCGTCGCGTGGTCGATCGCCTCGCTGCGCGTGCCGCCCTCGTGGTGACCGACCGCTTCCCCACCGCGGGGATCGCCGAGCGCACCGCGCGCTTCGCCGAGCGCGCGCCCTGCCGCGTCGACACGGTGGAGTCGCATGGCATCATCGCCTCCGCGTACTTCGTGAAGGAGGAGTACGCCGCGCGCACGATCCGGCCGAAGATCGCGAAGGTGCTCGACCTCGCGCTCGAGCCGGTGGAGGAACGTCCCGCGGCGCGCGCGCTCTCCGACACGCTCTGGAACTCGCTCGAGGTCGATCGCTTCGACTTCAGGCGCGCCGACATCGCCGCGGAGATCGCGAAGTGCGAGATCGATCATGCGGTGCCGGCGGTGCCGTTCGCGAGCGGGCTCGACGGCGCGCGCGCGCGCCTCGCCGACTTCTGCGCGCAGGCGCTGCCCGACTACGCCGAGCGTCGCAACGAGCCGAGCGACACCGAGGGCTCGTCGCGTCTCTCACCGTACCTGCACTTCGGACAGATCTCCGCGGCCGAGGTGCTGCGCACCGTGCGCGCGGCGGGCCATGCGGAGCCGGCGAAGAAGTTCGAGGACGAGCTCGTCACCTGGCGCGAGCTCGCGCTCAACTTCTGCCTGATGAATCCGAACCACGGCAAGCTCAAGGGCCTGCCCGATTGGGTGCATCGCACCATGGACACGCACAAGGACGACCCGCGCGAGGCGATCTACACACGCGCGCAGCTCGAGAACGCCGAGACGCACGATGAGCTCTGGAACGCCGCACAGCGCGAGATGGTGCGCACCGGATACATGCACAACGTCACGCGAATGCTCTGGGGGAAGTCGGTGCTCCTCTGGACGAAGCGCTACAAGCATGCGCTCGAGCACCTGATCCATCTCAACAACAAGTACGCGCTCGACGGGCGCGATCCGTCGAGCTACGGCGGCATCCAGTGGTGCTTCGGGAAGTTCGACCGGCCCTGGTTCGACAAGCCGGTGTGGGGCGTGATCCGGCCGATGTCGCTCGCGCGGGCGCGGGAGAAGTTCGACGCCGAGGCGTACATCAGGATGAATGCCTGATCCGGTCAGCCGCGTTCGGCGATCAGCCCCCCACGATCAGCCCCTCACGATCAGCCCCTCACGATCAGCGCGGCGCGCTCGGCGTGGAGCGACATGCGGCCTGCCACTCCACGGTGCGCCGGATCTGCTTGGTGAGCGCGGCGACCGCCTCGAGACCGCGCTCGCTCACCGCGTCGCCCTGCAGGATCCGCTGGCCGCTGAGCGCCCAGCGCGTGGCGTCATAGCCGTAGTCCACCACGAAGGACGCGAGCGCGTAGTGCGGCGCGAAGCGCTCGAACCCCGGTGTCGCGGCGAGCTGATCGAGCGTCTGGCGCGCGAGATCGGCGGTGGATGCGTCGGCGTCCACGAGGGCCGCGAGCGCGGGATCGGCGAGCGCGGCGCGCACGGCATCGTCGGTGGTGGCCATCGCTTTCGCGATCAGGCCCGCCTCGGTCCTCACGAGTTCATACAGCGCCTCGAGTTCACCGGCGCGCACGACCGCGCCGCCGACGTTCGCCTGCGCCTGTGCTCGGCCATACTCACCCGCGAGCCACGCGAG
>JAYTNC010000231.1:0-2369 GCA_043748515.1 Gemmatimonadota bacterium
AGCGCGCCATTGAGCGTGAGCGGGCTCGAGGTGCCGAGGACGAGATTCGTGAAGGTGACGACGCGGTTCACGAGATCGACGCTGACGCCGGTGCAGGGCGGCGGCGCGAACGACAGCGGCGAGCAGCTCGTCGTGATCAAGCGCGTCGGGTCGTTGAGACGATGACTGACGCCGACCACCGCGCCGGTGGCCGCGTTGAACTGGACGCCGACGCCCTCGAAGACCGAGCCGTTGCCGGACGTCTCGTACCAGGCGGCGTTCACGTTGCCGTCGCCGTTCGGCGTGCCGGGGCTAATGCCGGTCTGCGGGCAGAAGGTGCCCTCGACCGTGATCGGTGCGCCGTCGATCGTGAGCGAGCCCAGGCCGACATCGCACGGCGGCGGCCCGGTGACGGTCACCTGCACGGAATCGCGGCCGTCGCCGCTCGTCGCGACGATCCAGGCCTGCCCCGCCCCGACAGGCCCGACGAGTGCCGTCGCACTCACGACGGCGACCGCGGGCGTCCGGCTCGCCCACGCGATGACCGCCGACCCGATGAGCGAATCGGCGACGTTGTAGGCAGTGGCGGAGAACTGCACCGCTGAGCCGCCGACGGCAAGCGCGGTGTTCGGGGCGACGATCACGACGCGGGTCACGCGGGCGCCGGCGAGTGATGTGCCCGTGAAGACCGCGCTGCTGAAGCCGTTGCGGGCCGCCGTCACCGTGTAGGTGCCGAGAACGGCCGCCATCAGCCAGCGCGTCGACACGTAGCCGTCGGCGTCGGTCACTTTGCTCTCGGGCGAGACCGTGCCACCGTCCGCGGAGACGGTGAAGTTCACGATCCCGTCGCTGAGCGGGCTGCCGTCGGCGTTGAGCACGCGCACCTTGAGCGAGTCGGGGGCGAACTCGCCCCATCGCACCTGCTGGCCGTCGCCCGAGACGATCACGATGCGCGCCGGCCCGAGTGCCGTGAAGGTCACGGCGACATCGCGCGTTGCGACGCCCGGTGTGGTCGACGAGAGCCTGACGGTCGCGGTGTACGTGCCGGCCGACACGACCCTGGGATCCACGAAGACCGACATCGTCGCGGCTGCGGTGGTCGAGTCGAAGGCCACAGCGAGCCAGCCGCTCGCACCGGCGCCGTAGATCAACGCGGCCGAGAGACCCGAGAGCGTGCCGGTGGCGGCGTTGGTGACGAGCACCTGCTGCGTGGGAGGCGGATTCGCCCCCGCATTCGCGGTGAAGGTGAGCGAGTTCGGCGCGACCGCGATGACCGGCACGGCGGGCGCGGTGAGCGTGATATAGAGCGACAAGCCCCCGCCGCTGCCGAAGTAGTCGTAGCCGGCGAGAGTGAGGCCCGCGATGCCCTGCACGCCGGTCCGTACGAAGCGCACGCTCGCGGGCACGCCGGCCGTGAGTCCATCGGCGCTCCGTCCGCTGAGCGGGGCGAGCCCGAACGCGACGGTCTGCGCGGGGCCCTGGTCCGCGCCGACAGTGAGCGGCGTCGCGGCGAAGCTGAGCGCACCGCGCGCGATGGAGTCGGAGGTGAGTGTGAAGGTCGGCGTGGAGCCGCCGGGCCGCACGAGCAGCGGGATGAAGGTCTCGTTGTTCTGGTCCACTTGGCCGACCTCGAGGACGAGCACGAGGTCCGGTCCCCCCGCCGCGGGAATCGTACGGCCGAACGGGAAGGCGATTCGCACGGCCGGACGCCGCGCGTAGAACTGCGTCGAGACCGACGTGTAGCCGGGCGCCGTCGCGTCGAGGAAGCGCATCTGGCCCGTGTTCGCCTCGCTGCCGATCGTCTGCACCCAGAAGACCGCGGTCGTCGCACCCGCCGCCACCGGCACGTCGACCGATGCGGCGCCGACGGTCAGGCTGTCCGCGGACACCAGGAAGACCTCGGGGCCGCGCGACGTGATCGTGACGCTGCGCGCCGTCGGCGCCGGGTTGCCGAGTCGCACGAAGTATCGCTTCTGGAGTCCCATTGCCGGATGCAGCGCGAAGTCCTCGAACGCGAGCCCGAAGACGTAGGTGAACGTGAAGCCCACCGAGCTCTGCACGTTGTCGAACTCCCCCGGCGCGGCGGACATGGTGAAGCTCGCGCCTCCGGCCACACCGGTGCGCGCCGCGCGCAGGCTCGCGGGTGTGCCCGGGAACTGGCCGGTCGAGGTCGAGTTCTGCCCGGGCTGCAACGCGAACGCCACTGTGCCCGCAGGCCCCTGGTCTGCACCCACGGTGACGGCGCTCGCGAAGAACTGCACACGCGCGATCGTCGGTTGGTCGGCCCGCAGCGTGAACTCCGGCGGCGTGATGCCGGGGCTGAGGGCCATCGGTCTGAAGCCGCCGTCACCGAAGGATTCGCCGACGGTGACCACGAAGACGGGATCCTC
>JAYTNC010000232.1:0-16455 GCA_043748515.1 Gemmatimonadota bacterium
AACAGCACCCACTCGCCGAGCGCGCCGGGGATCTCGTACTCCGCACCGGCCGACTCGGCGGTCACCCCACGCTCCACCGCGCTCCGCGCCGCCTGCTCCACGCTGTCGAGCACCATCAGGTACCGCTCGATCTCCGCCGGCGTGGCCACCGCGCCGTGCCCGGGCACATAGGTCGCCCCCCGCAGGTCGCGCAGCGCCTTCACGCTGCGCGTGAGACGCGACGGCACCGCATCCACATAGTTGGGGAACATCCCGTTCCAGACGAGATCGCCGCAGAACACGACGTGCTCCTCTTCGACCCTCACCGCGACGTCCGACGCGGTGTGCCCGTCGAGCGGGCGCAGCGACACGGTGCGCCCGCCGAGGTCGAGCGTGGTCGTGTCGGTGGCCGTCACGAGTGTCGCGTCGCGCAGCAGTTCGCTCGGCGCGCCCGCGTTGCGCTCGGTGACGAGCGCGCGCGTTGTGTCGGTCGCGTGCAGACGCGCGGAGGCGCCTGCGCGCACACCGGGCGCGAGCGCGCCACGGATGCCGCCCGTGTGGTCGGAGTGATAGTGCGTGAGCACCACGTGCGTCGGCGCGCGGCCCGTGAGCGCGAGCGCCTGCGCCGCCATCCACTTCGCGCCGGCGTCGCTCGCGAAGGCCTCGACCATCAGCACGCCGCTCCGCCCCGCGACGATCCCGCCATTGCAGAGCGTGGTGCGATCGCCGGTGAGCGGCGTGGAGACCATCGCCCACACACCTTCAGCGACGCGCTCGAGCCGGCCCCACGGTTCGACCGCGACGGTCACGCCGTCGCCTGCCGCCCGAGGAGCGAGTCGCGTCCACGCCGCGCGCATCCAGTCGGGTGCGACCGCACTCATAAGGCCGAGATGCGCCGCGCACGAGCCGGCGGTCGCCACGAACTCTCGGCGCGAGAGATCCTTCTCGCGAGCGCCGGTCATCGCGCGTCCGCCGTCAGGACCGTGTTCATCAGCACGTTCACGCCGTTCACGACATCCGCCGCCTTCGTGAACTCCTTCGGCGAATGACTGATCCCGCCCACACTCGGCACGAAGATCATCCCCATCGGGCAGATGTGCGCCATCTCCTGCGCGTCATGCCCCGCGCCGCTCGGCATGCGCTGGCGTGAGAGCCCGAGCACCGACGCGCTCGACTCGACCGCCTCCATCATCGCCGCATCGGCCATCGCGGGAGAGCTGCTGGTGAACTCGCGGAAGGTGAACGTCGTGCCGGTCGCCGCGCCGATCTCGCGCCCGATCGCCTTGAAGCGCTCGGCGAACCGCGCGAGCTTTGCCGCGTCGAGGTCGCGCAGGTCGACCGTGAGCTCCACGCGGCCGGCGATCACGTTCCGCGTGTTCGGCGACGGCACGACGCGTCCCACCGTCGCGACCTGTCGGCCCGGCTCGCTGCGGATCGCCTCGTTGAGCGCGACCGTGAACCGCGCGGCCGCGAGCACCGCGTCCTGCCGCTGGTCCATCGGCGTCGCGCCCGCGTGATTCGAGAAGCCCTCGACCGTGACTTCGAAGAAGCGCAGCCCCACGATGCCCTGCACCACGCCCACCTGCAGCCCCGCCTTCTCGAGCAGCCCGCCCTGCTCGATGTGCAGCTCGAGATAGCAGGCCGCGCTCCCCGGCGCGCGCGCCTCGCGTTCGAGTGCGGACACGTTCCCGCCGACGAGTGCGATGCCGTCACGGATGGGCTTGCCCGAACGCGAGATGCCGTTGAGATCGACCGCCTTGAAGTCGCCGACCGCGAGCTTGCTGCCGATCACGCCGCCTTCCTCGTTGGACCAGACGACGACCTCGAGCGGATGGCGCAGCCGCGTGCCCTGCTCGCGCAGCGAGCGCGCGACCTCGATCGCGCCGAACGAGCCCAGCGGCCCGTCGAAGTTCCCGCCGTCCGTCACCGAGTCGATGTGCGACCCGATCACGATCGGCTTGAGCGCGCGGTCGGTGCCCTCGACGCGCCCGACGATGTTGCCCGCGGCGTCGATGCGCGGCGCGAGGCCGGCCTGCCGGAAGAGATCGAGCGTGAAGACCCGGCCCGCGAGGTCGTTCTCGGAGTAGGCCACGCGATTGATCCCGCCCGGCGTGCGCCCGATCGAATCGAACTGCGCGAGCCAGGCGTTCACTCGCGCGCCATCGGTCTGCGCGGGCACTCGCGAGCGCGCGATCCGGATGAGCGGGCCCGCGCCGAACGGCATGGCGGCGGCCGCTGCGGTCCGCGCGAGGAAGCTGCGTCGTTGCATGGTCACTCCTTCAGTGCGTCGAGGCCGCGCAGCAGACCGCTGAAGAACCCCACCGCAACGACGTAGTCCTCCACGCGGATCCGTTCGTTCACGCCATGCACCCGCGCTTCATCGCCCTTGCCGAGCGGCACGGCGAGGAAGCGGAAGACCTTGTCCGAGTGCTCGTTCCAGTATTTCGCGTCGGTGCCGCCCATCACGAGGTACGGCAGCACGGGCAGTCGCTCGCCGGGCACCATGCCGCGGATCGTCGACGCGATCAGCCGGAACGCCGGCGACCTCGCGTCGGACACCGGCGACGGGTCGGTGCGTGCACTGTCGGTGGGCACGATCGTGATCAGCGTGTCGTCGACGGTCTCGCGCACATGCGCGATCACCGTCTCCTGAGTCTCGCCCGGCCGGATTCGGAAGTTCACCACCGCGCTCGCTTCGGGCGGCAGCACGTTGTCCTTGATGCCCGCGTCGAGCATCGTCGGCGCGATCGTGGTGTGCATGAGCGCGGCGCCGAGCGGGCTCGCGCCCATCGTGCGCGTGATGATCGGGGCGGTGATCCAGAGATTCGCGAGCACGAGTTTGTTGGGGAATGGCGAGTAGGGCGCCATCGCCTCGAGCATCCCCCTGGTCGGACCTTCGAGCGAGAGCGGGAACGGATTCGCCTCGATCGCGGCGACCGCGCGACTGAGCGCGCCGACCGCGGTGCGACCTGTCGGCATCGACGAGTGCCCGCCCGGCGCCTTCGCGGTGAGTCGCAGCGAGAGGTAGCCCTTCTCCGCGATGCCGACGATCGCCACGCGACCGTCGATGCCCGGCATCATGCCGGTCGCGAGCACGCCGCCCTCGTCGAGCACGAGCGCGGGCTTCACGCCGCGCTTCACGAGTTCGGCGACGATCGCGCGCGCGCCGTAACGACCACCCACCTCCTCGTCGTGTCCGAACGCGAGGTACACGGTGCGCGGCGGCGTATAGCCCGACGCGACGAGTCCCTCCACGGCCTCGATCGCGGCGAGCACCGTCGTCTTGTCATCGAGCGTGCCGCGGCCCCACACGTAGCCGTCGGCGATCGCGCCGGAGAACGGCGGATGCGTCCACTCCGCCAGGTTCGACTCGGTCACTGGCACCACGTCCATGTGCCCCATCAGCACGATCGGCGCGGCGGCGGTGTCGGTCCCCTGCCAGGTGTAGAGCAGACTGAGACCGCCGATCACCTCGCGCGTGAGCACCTCGTGCGCCGTCGGGAACGACGACTCGAGGAACCGATGGAAGCCGAGGAAGGCCGCGGTGTCGATCGGTGCGCCCGTGGCGTACGAGACGGTCGGGAATCTGACCGCGGCCGCGAGTCGCTCGGCGGCGAGCGCAACGTCGACCTTCACGGTGGCGCCCGCCGCCGCCGCTGCTGCCGCGGGCGCCGGAAACCGCGCGACACGGACCAGCATGACAGCCACGATGGCGGCGAGCGCGACGAGAACTGCCATGAGGATGCGTTTCATGCGCAGAACCTAGCGAGACGACTTCGCGCTGGCCATGAGTTCCCGCGTGTACTCGTGCGCCGGCGCGCCGAACACCTGTGTCGCGGGTCCCTGCTCGACGATCCGCCCACGGCGCATCACCGCCACCCGGTCCGCCACCCGCTCGACGACCGCGAGATCGTGCGAGATGAAGAGGTAGGCGATCCCGCGCGCCCGTTGCAGCTCGATCAGGAGGTTGAGCACCTGCGCCTGCACCGAGACATCGAGCGCCGACACGACCTCGTCACAGACGATCAGTTCCGGCTCCAGGGCGAGTGCACGTGCGATGCCGACGCGCTGGCGCTGGCCACCGCTCAGCTCGTGCGGGTAGCGCGCCGAGAGCTCGGGGCGCAGCCCGACCTCCTCGAGCAACCGTCGCACGCGCGCGTCCGCCTCCGCGCCCTCGGCCATCCCGTGCACATCGATCCCCTCGCGCACCAGGGCGCCTACGCGCATCCATGGGGAGAGCGAATCCGCCGGGTCCTGGAAGACGATCTGCATCCGTCGTCTCACCGCACGCAGCGCGCGCGCGTCGAGTGCGCGCACGTCGGTGCCGCCGAAACGGACCTGCCCCGACGTCGGCTCGACGAGCCGCAGCGCGATGCGACCGGTGGTCGTCTTGCCGGAGCCCGATTCACCCACGAGGGCGAGCGTCTCCCCCGCCGCAACGGTGAACGAGACGCCGTCCACCGCGCGGTGCGCGCCGAACAGCTTCACGAGGTCGTGCGCCTCGAGGAGCGGTGCACTCATCGCACGGGCTCCGGAGTGTTCGCGCCGAGCGGCGGAGTCGCTACCGCACCATGTGCCACCACGTGACAGCGCGCCGCGCCGCCCAGCGGGCGCGCAAGGAGCACCGGTTCCTCGCTCGTGCAGCGCGCGATCGCCATGTCACAACGCTCGCGGAACCGACAGCCCGAGGGCCACGACGTCGCAGCGGGCGCCATGCCCGGAATGGCACGGAACGGGCCTCTCCCATCCCCCAGCCGTGGCAGTGATCCGAGCAGTCCTCGCGTGTAGGGATGCGCCGACGACACCGCCCCGCCCACCACCGGTGCGTCCTCGACGATCTGCCCGGCGTACATGACGAGTGCGCGCGCACAGGTCGCCTCGACCACCGCGAGGTCGTGCGTGATCAGCAGCAGCGCCGTACCGGACTCCCGCTGCAGCCGGCGCAGCAGGTCGAGGATCCCCGCGCGCACCGTCGCGTCGAGCGCCGTGGTCGGCTCGTCCGCGAGCACCAGCGCCGGTTCGAGCAGCAGCGCCATCGCGATCAGCACGCGCTGCCGCATGCCGCCCGAGAGCTCGTGCGGGTAGCGCCGCGCCGATCGTTCTGGATCCGGGAGCCCCACGCGCTCGAGCATGGTGATGGATCTTCGCGCCGCGACGGCCTGGGACCGCTCCCCATGCGCGCGCGCGACCTCGGCGACCTGGTCTCCGACCCGCCGCAGGGGATCGAAGGCCGTGGAGGGCTCCTGCGGGATCATCGCGATCCGGCGGCCGCGGAGATCGCGCATCGCGTTCGCGCCCAGGGCGGCGAGATCGCGACCCTCGAACCGGATCGTCCCAGCGGTGATCCGTCCTGGTGGCGGGACGAGCCGCATGAGGGACGCCGCGAGCACCGACTTCCCTGCCCCCGACTCGCCGACGAGCGCAACGGACTCGCCGACAGTGACGTCGAACGACACACCATCCACTGCGCGCGCGGGACCTGCCGGCGTCACGAAGCTCGTGCAGAGGTCGCGCACTTCGAGAAGGGCGGGCATGGGCGGAAGGTGCGACTGCGGGCCGATCGATCGCAAGCGGTCTCTTCAGGCTGAGTTTGCGGTCCCTCGGGGCAAGAGACACCTTACCCGACACATGACGCACTCATTCCCAGTGATACGGACGCCCGACCGGGCGGCTCGGCGCCGACTCGCGTGCCTGCTCGCGCTCCTCCCCGCGCTCCTGCCCGCGCTCGCCTGCACCGCTCGCACCGCTCGCACCGCGCCCGAGTCCTTCGCACAGGTCGTCGATCGCTACCTCGACGGTTTCGCGCGGACCCACCCTTCGATCGCCTCGGGCAACGGGCTCCACTCGCACGACGACCGGCTGGAGGACTTCTCCGCCGCCGCCATCGCCGCCGAGGTCGCCACGCTCAAGGCCTACCGGACCACGCTCGACGCCATTCCCGATTCGACCCTCACGCCGGACGAGCGCGTCGACCGCCGGATCCTCGAAGGCGTGATCGATGGCTGGCTGCTCGAACAGGAGACACTCGAGAACTGGCGCCGCAACCCGATGCTCTACGCCTCGGCGCTCTCCGACGGCGTGCACAATCTGATGACGATGGAGAACGCGCCGGCCCCGGTGCGGATGCGGCAGCTCATCGCCAAGCTCGCCGGCGTTCCGGCCCTCGTCGCGGCCGCGAGCGCGAATCTCGCGCACCCGCCACGCATCCTCGCCGAACGCGGGATCGGCATGTTCCGCGCGGCCGCGGCAATGCTCACCGATGACATCCCGCTCGCATTCGCCGCCGAAGCGGGAACGCCATTGATGGACTCCCTCACGCGCGCGACGACCTTGGCGGCGCGCCAGGTCACGGAGTTCGCCGCCGCGTACGAACGCGACATCCTCCCCAAGGCCGACGGCGACTGGCAGGTGGGCGCGGAGCAGGTCGCACGCCGTTACCGCAGCGAGGAACTGATCGACCTCCCGCTCGACTCCATGGTGGCGCTCGGCGAGCGCGAACTCGCGGCCGGTCAGGAGCGCTTCCGCGCTGCTGCACGTCGGCTCTCCCCGGGCGCTGACGCACTCCTGACCTGGCAGCGCGTGCGGCGCGACCACCCTCGTCGAGGTGAGGTCGTCGCGGCGACGCGACGCATGGTCGACTCGCTCACGCGATTCGTGCGCGACCATGGGATCGCCGACGTCCCCGTGAACGAAGGCGTGATCGTGGCGCCATCGCAGCCCTTCGCGCTCGGCTTCGCGTCCATGCATGCGTCGCCACCGCTCGAAGCCGTGCCGGTGAAGAGCATCTACTACATCACCGACGCCGACTCGGCCGACACACCAGCGGCACAGGAAGCCTGGCTCGAACGCTTCAACTACTTCTCGCTCGCGAACACCTCGGCCCACGAGGCGATGCCCGGGCATTGGCTGCACGCGGTCCACATGCGCGACACGCCGGGCAAGGTCCGCCGCATCTGGATCGGACTCAATCCGTTCCCGCAGCCGTCGTCGGGACAGGACGGCTGGGCGCACTACGTCGAGGAGCTGATGGTCGAACAGGGCTTCATGGGCGGCGACCCGCGACTCGAGCTCGCGCAGCTGAGCGACGCGCTCACGCGCATCTGCCGGCTCCTTGCCGGGATCCGGCTCCATTCGGGTGCATGGACGCTCGCGCAGGCCCAGGAATGCTTCGAGAAGGACGCGTACGTCGCCGCTCCGGCCGCCAAGCGAGAAGCTGAGCGTGGCACCTACGACCCCACGTACGGCGGCTACTTCCTCGGCAAGCGCGGGATGATCACCCTGCGCCGAGACCTCCAGGCCGCGCAGGGCTCGGCATTCGAACTCAAGACCTTCCACGCGCGCATCATGCGCAACGGCATCGCGCCTATCTGGGCGCACCGCCGACTCCTCCTCCCGGGCGACACCGCCCCGGCGATCCGATGACCCTCTCCAAGGTCCGCGTCGGCGTACTCGGCGCCGGCGCATGGGCCGAGCATGCCCACATCCCCGGCTTCCTGCGCGACCCCCGCTGCGAGGTCGTCGCGATCGCCGACCCCGTCATCGAGCGCGCCCGCGCGTTCGCCGAGCGGTTCGGGATCCCCGAGGCGTACGCAACGCACGAGGCGATCATCGGGCGAAGTGACATCGACCTCGTCGATGTCTGTACGCCGAGCGCCACGCACTTCGACCTCTCGATGGCCGCGCTCGACGCAGGCAAGCACGTGCTCTGCGAGAAGCCGGTCGCCTACGACTACCTCGAGACGCGACGGGCCGCCGCGATCGCGGTGGCGAAGGGACTGAAGACGAAACTCGGCTTCACGTTCCGCTACGCGCCGGCGATGCGGTACATGAAGGCGCTCATCGACGACGGCTTCATCGGTGAGCCGTTCATCTTCAACGGATTCGAGCAGAACTCGCAGTGGCTCGACCCCATGAATCCTCTGCGCCAGGTGGATCACGAGGCCGACCAGTCGGTCATCCAGGTCTCGTCGCTCGAAGGCTACGGCGCACCGATCATGGATCTCGGGCACCTCTTCATGGAGAGCCGCTTCAAGGAGGTCGTGGGAACCATGCGCAACTTCATCCCCGAACGTATGGTGCGCGCGACCAACACCATGATGCGGATGAACATCGACGATGGCGACATCTTCATCGGCGAGTTCGCCAACGGGGCGCTCGGCTCGATCCAGACGAGCTTCGTGACCGTGGGGAACTACCCCGGGCTCGAAGCCCGCGTGTACGGCAGCAAGGGCGCGCTCATCTGCCGTCTCGTGGAGGAGAATGGCGTCTGTGAATCGCTCAAGGCGGCGAGCGCCGACTCGGTCGAGTTCCGCGAGCTCGAGGTGCCGGCGCGCTTCTATCCGCCGGGTGGGCACAAGCGCGAATCCTGGCGATCGCTCTTCTACGCCAACCTCGTGGGCTCGCTCCTCTCCGAGATCCGCGGCGAGGTCGCAGGCAACGAGGGGAACTTCGAGGATGGCGCGCACGTGCAGGAGCTGATCAACGCGGTCGAACGATCGTACCGCGAACGTCGCTGGGTCGCGATCCCGCTCGCGGCGGAGCGCACACCCTGAGCGCGCTCATCGAGCGCTTCATCGCGCATTACCAGGAGCGGAACCCGGTGAACGCGACTTTCACCGGCGTGCACGCGCACGACCATCGGCTCCCCGATTGGACGCGTGCGGGTCGGGAACGCGAGATCGCCGAGATGGGGGCCCTCGTGCGCGACCTGCTCCTCGCGCATCCCACGCCGATGGCACGGTGGGCGACGCTCGGATCGGACCCGCTCGCCCTCGATGCCGCGTTGGCGGGATCGGTGCTCGCCGTCCGCACGACCGAACTCCACAGCGGCCACTTCCACGATCGCAATCCCGCGCTCTGGACGGGCGAGGCCATCTTCGGCGCCGTCTCGCTCATGATCCGGCCCTTCGCGCCACGCGATGCGCGCCTTGGCGCGCTCGAGTCCCGTCTCACCGCGATTCCCGGGTTCCTCTCGGCCATGCGCACCGTGATGACCGGTCGTGTGCCGCCGCGCTGGATCGCCCGCGCCCGCCGCGAGTGCGTGGCCGCGGCGCGTCTCTTCGACCGCGGATTGACGCAGTGGCTGGAGGAGGAACCGGTGGACCCACGGGCGGCGGACGGCGTTCGCACCGCGGGGCAGCAGGCAGCGGCCGCGTTCGCCCGCTGCGCCGACGAGCTCGGGACGCTGCGCGTGGCCGGCGAGCAGGAGTACGGCATCGGCGGGGTGGCGCTGGAGGCGCTCCTTTCGGACGGCCACTGGTGCACGGAGCCGTTCGACCTGCTCCTGCAGCGTGCGCTCGGCGATCTCGGCACGGCCCGTGCGCGACTCGATGCCGATATCCGCGAGATCGCCGGAACGCCCGACGCGTTCCACGCGGCCCTCGCGGCCGACCACCCGGACACCGCCGGCTACCTGCCCGCGTTCGCGGACAAGTGGGAGGCGTGCCGCACGCACGCGGCACTCCACGACGCGGTGCACTGGCCCGAGTGGCCGATCCGCTATGTACCGATTCCCGGGTGGGCTCGTGACGCCGCACCGCATCTCTACTGGCTCTTCTACCGTTCGCCCGCACCACTCGATCCCTACACCACGTACGAGTACCTGGTCACACCGGTCGACGACACGCTCGCGCCCGAGGAGCAGGTGCGGCGGCTCCGCGCGTGCAACCACAGCACGATCACGCTCAATCATGTCGTGCACCACGGTGCCGTGGGCCACCACGTGCAGAACTGGCATGCGACGCATCGGTCCCGGTCGCGCATCGGCGCGATCGCGGGAGTGGATTGCGCGAGCCGCATCGGTCTCTTCCTTGGCGGCACCATGACCGAGGGGTGGGCCTGCTACGCGACCGACCTCATGGACGAGCTCGGCTTCCTCTCGCCGCTCGAGCGTGTCGCCGAACAGCAGAGTCGCGTGCGCATGCTCGCGCGGGCGATCGTCGACATCCGGCTCCATTCGCACGTCTTCTCGTACGGCGAGGCGGTCGCCTTCTACCGCGACACGGTGGGGATGTCGGACGACGCCGCGCACGGCGAAGCGACCAAGAACTCGATGTTCCCCGCCACCGCACTCATGTACTGGCTCGGCACGCAGGGCATCCTCGGCCTCCGCGAGACCGTGCGCACGCGGCGCGGCGCGGCATTCACGTTGCGCGCGTTCCACGACGACCTGCTGGGCTGGGGGTCGATCCCGGTCGCGCTCGTGGCGCGGCTTCTCACGGAGAACACCAAGTGATCGTCCCTCGACGCGCCGCGGGCGCGGTCCGGCGCGCCGGCCTGTGCACGCTCCTCGCGACCTCGCTCGGCGTCCTCGGCGCCTGCTCCGGCGAGCCCCGCCGCACCGGCCCGACCAACGACCTCCTGATCGTCGGGTACGATCGCGAGCCCGACACCATGAACCGCTACGCGACGCACATCCTCGAGGACATCGAGTCGTGCGTCGTCGAGGGGCTCGTCACCAACGACGAGAAGATGAACATCATCCCCGTGCTCGCCGCCGACCTGCCCACGCTCGCGAACGGCGGCGTGCGGCTTCGGAGCGACGGCGGAATGGACGTCACGTGGACGCTGCGACCGGGAGTCCGCTGGCACGACGGCGTCGCGCACACCTCCGCCGACGTGAAGTTCACGGTCGACGCGATCAACAAGGGCGACTGGAAGCCGGAGAGCGTCGACGGATTCGACCGCATCACGTCGGTCGATACACCCGACTCGCTCACGGCCGTGGTGCACTACAAGGAAGTGTACGCGCCGTATCTGCTGCAGTTCGTGCGCGGCACGCTGCCTCGGCATCTCCTCGAGGGCAAGGACCTCAACACCGCGAACGAGTACAACCGCGCCCCGCTCGGCACCGGACCGTATCGCGTGAAGGAGTGGCGCACCGGGGAGTACATCCTCCTCGAGAAAGCGCCGGATCACTGGCGCGGCGCCGAGTATCCGAGGATCAAGCAGATCCTGTTCCGCTTCGTGACCAACACCACCACCCGCATCAATCAGCTCAAGGCGGGCGAAGTGGACATGGTCGCGCTCGTGGCCTGGGACAAGGTGCGCGAACTGCGCGAGGTGCCGGGCCTCCGGCTCAACCATGTGGTCGGCAACGGATACGAGCACGTGACGCTGAACCAGCGGCACTTTCCTGCGTTCGCCGACGTGCGCGTGCGACAGGCGCTCGCGCACGCAGTCGACCGCGAGCTTATCGTGCGCACCGTGCTCGACGGTGAGGTGGAGATCGTGAACGGCCCGGTGCAGCCGCTCTCGGCGGCGTACGAGCCGAACGTGCGGACGTATCCCTATGACATCACGCGCGCGAACGCCCTGCTCACCGAGGCCGGCTGGACGCGCGGTCCGGATGGCGTGCGCACCAAGGGCGGCGACCGGCTCGCGTTCACGCTCATCACCCAGGCGGGCTTCGCGATCCGCGAGAACGTCGCGCAGACGCTGCAGCAGTCCTTCGCCGCAGTCGGCGCCGACATGCAGGTCCGGCTCATGGACGGGACCACGATCAGCAGCACCTGGTTCGGCGGCGACTTCGACGCGATGCTCCACTGGTGGCAGATGGGCGCCGACCCGGAGCTGACGCTCTTCTTCGCCGGCGATCGTGCGCCGCCCGCCGGCCGCAACATCAACTACGTGAACGACGCCGCGCTCACCGAACTCCTCTACCGCTCCGACCGCACGGTCGACGCCGCCGCGCGCAATGCGTTGCTGCGCGAAGCCCAGCGACGCATCGCCGAACTCGCACCCGAGATCGTGCTCTACAACACCGCCAAGGTCGACGCCGTCCCCGCCACGCTCAAGCACTTCACAGGCAACCCGACCAACGCCGGTCCGTTCTGGAACGTGCACCTGTGGGAGATCGGGAAGCCGTGACCGCGCGCGTGAGCCACGGCCGGTGACGCCGTGATCCGTCTCGTTCTCCGGCGGCTCGCGCAGGCCGTGCCACTGCTCCTCGTCGTCTCGGCGATCATCTTCGCGCTGCTGCATGCGGTGCCCGGCGGTCCGCTCGCGGCGTATCTCGAGAACCCGAATGTCCGCCCAGAGGATGTGGCACGACTGCGCGCCGCGTACGGTCTCGACCGACCGTTGCTCGTCCAATACGGCTCCTGGCTCGCCGCCTTCCTGCGCGGCGACTGGGGCATGAGCTTCGCCGACGGGCGGCCCGTGCTCACGCGCCTGCTCGAACGACTCCCCGCGACGATCGAACTCGCCGGCATCGCCGGGGTCGTCGCGCTCGTACTCGCCATCGGCGTCGCGATCGGCTCGGCCGTCAACCGGTCCTTCGATCGGGTCGCCTCGACCGTCGCGGTCGCCGGGATCTCGCTCCCGGTCTTCTGGTTCGGGCTGCTGCTGCAGTTGCTGCTCGCCCATCGGCTCGGGTGGCTCCCATCCTCGGGGCGCGCGAGCTTCGGCGGCTCGGGGCTCACCGACCGCCTCGCGCACCTCGCGCTCCCCGTGCTCGTGCTCGCGTTCGTGCAGGCCGCCGCCTGGTCGCGGTACCTGCGCCGCGCGCTGCGCGAGGTCCTGGCGCGACCCTTCATCCGGGCGGCGCGCACGCGTGGCATCCCCGAGCGCGACATCCTCCTGCGGCATGCCCTCCCCAACGCCCTCGGTCCGTTCGTGACCGTGGTGCTGCTCGACGCGGCCATGCTCGTATCGGGCGCGGTCGTCACCGAGAGCGTCTTCGCCTGGCCCGGGATCGGGTCGCTCTTCACCGAGGCCCTCAGCAAGCGCGACTACCCGGTGCTGATGGCCTTCCTGATGCTCGGCGCCGCGGCGGTGGTGCTGTTGAATCTCTTCGCCGACGTGCTCGTCGCCGCGATCGACCCGCGATTGCGGGAGCCCGCATGAGCGCGCCCGCATGAGCGCTTCCGCATGAGCGCGCCCGTCACCCTCGCACGGCGCGCACCGCGCGGCGCGGCGCTCTTCCTCGGCGCGCTCATTCTCGCCGCACTGGCCGCACCGATCCTCGCGCCCTACGCCGCCGACGCGCTCGATCTCGCGAACCGGCGCGCCGCGCCGTCACTCGCGCACTGGTTCGGCACCGACGAGCTCGGACGCGACGTCCTCACGCGAGTGCTCTTCGGCGCGCGCGTCTCGCTCGCGATCGGCCTGCTCTCCGCGCTGGTGAGCGTCGCGTTCGGCGTCGCGCTCGGCGCCACCGCCGGCTACGCGGGGCGGCGCGTGGACGATCTGATCATGCGCGGCACCGATGCCGTGCTCGCGATCCCGCGCCTGCCGCTGCTGATGCTCGCGGCGGCGGTGCTGCAGCCCGGCGTGCCCGCGCTGATCCTGCTCGTCGCGGCGGTGGGCTGGATGGAGACCGCGCGCGTCGCGCGGGCCGAGGTGCGGGCGATCGCCGCGCGGGACTTCGTGCAGGGAGCCCGCGCGATCGGCGCGACGCCGCTGCGCGTGGTGGTGCGCCATGTCCTGCCCGGCGTCATTCCTGCGGCATCGGTCGCGACCACGCTCGCGATCGGGCGCGGCATACTGCTCGAGAGCACCATGAGCTTCTTCGGCGTCGGCGTGCAGCCTCCGGCGGCGAGCTGGGGGAACATGCTCTATCAGGCGCAAACGACCATGACGAGCGAGCCCTGGCTCGCCATCTTCCCCGGGGTCTGCATCCTCGCCACCGTTCTCGCCTGCAACGCCGTCGGCGATGTCCTTTCGCCGTTCGATCCGGAGCCTACCGCCTGATGCCCCTCGCATTCCCGCTGCCGTTCCGCCCCCGCCGCGTGCTCGTCGGCGCCGCCGCGCACGCCGAGCTCATCGCGTGGCTGCGGAGGCACCGACCGGACGTCGAGTTCCGCGGCGCGCGGCACACCGACGTCACGATGAATGACCTGGCCTGGGCCGAGGCCTACATCGGCTTCAAGCGGCCACCCGCCGCCGCGACCATGGGTGATGTGCGCTGGGTGCACTGCACCGGCGCCGGTGTCGATTCGTGGCTCGGTGACGGCGCGCTCGATCCCGCGATATTGCTCACACGATCGAGCGAGTCGTTCGGCCCGATGATCGCCGAATGGGCGGTGGCACGCGTGCTCGCCTTCCAGCAGCAGCTGCGCGATCTCGCTGAGGCACAGCGCGCTGCGAAGTGGGCACCGCGTGACCTCGCCCGGGTCGCCGGCACGCGGGCTCTCGTCGTGGGGACCGGTGACATCGGTCGCGCGGTCGCCGGCGCACTCGCCGCACTCGGCGTGACGGTCACCGGGGTCTCGCGCGGCGGACTCGCGGTCGGCGCGCCCTTTGCCGCCGTGCATCCGGTGAGCGCGCTCCCGTCGCTGGTCGGCGCTGCCGACTGGATCGTGCTCGTGATCCCGTCCACTCCTGCGTCAAGGCATCTCTTCTCGCGCGAACTGCTGGCGCAGTGCCGAGGAGCCGTGCTGTTGAACGCCGGCCGCGGTGCGGTGCTCGAGGAGGCGGCGCTCATCGATGCGCTCGATCGGGGCTTCCTCCGCGGTGCCGCGCTCGACGTGTTCGAGGCGGAACCGTTGCCCCCCAACTCGCCGCTCTGGGCCGACCAGCGCGTGACGATCTCGCCGCACATCTCGGGCCTCACGACCATCGAAGGTGCCGGCGCCGGGTTCGTGGAGTGCCTCGCGGATCTCGAGCACGGCCTGATCCCCAAGTGGCAGGTGGACCGCACCTCGGGGTATTGAAGCGGACGTTCACGCCGTGGGGAGCGTGCCTGCGCGCCCGCACATCGGGTGCGTCATCGCACCGGCCGCACCGCTCGCATCATGAGTTCGAACCCGCGGTCGAGCGCACGTCCACCACTGGCCGCGCCCCGGTACTTGCCGATGCGCACCACCACGAGCCCGTGCGACGGGATGATCGTCGCGCTCTGCCCTCCCGCGCCCTCCATGGAGTACGAGTCGCGCGGCACCGGCTTGCCACCGTCGCCGTTCACCCAGAAGAAGCCGCCGCCGTACGTCGGCCGCCCGTCGGCGACCCAGGCCGGTGCGAGCGTGCTCACGTGCTGCACGTAGCCTTCGGGGAGCAGGCGCTCGCCGTTCCAGACACCGTCCTGCAAGTACAGATTCGCGAGCCGCGCCCAGTCGCGCGCGGCGATCATCTCGTACCCCTGCCCGAGGAAGTTGCCGTAGGGGTCGGTGTCGATGATCGCGTCGCGAATGCCGATCTTGTCGAAGAGTGCGCGCTGCGGGAACGAGTGATAGTCGAGACCGCGCTTCTCCACGCCCAGCCGCACCAGGTAGCTCGCGAGCACCGGATCGACGTTGCGGTAGCGCCCGACCGTGTTCGGCTCCCACTGCTGCGGCCTCGTGGCGGCCCACTCGTAGCTGTTCACGCCGCCGGTGTAGAGGTAGAGGTGGTCGGGGTACCCGAACGCGTCGTTCCAGTCCGGATCCTGCGGCGCGCGAATGCGGAGTCCGCTCGACATCCGCATGATGTCCATGATGCGGATCCGTTGGCGCCGGTCGCCGGGTGACTGCCACTCGGGGATCGGCGCTGGTTGGTCAAGGCGATACGTGCCCATCTGGATCAACCGTCCGATGAGCGTACCGGTGAGGCTCTTGCCCATCGACCAGCTCTCGAGCGGGGTGTGGATCCCCACACCGGAGGCATAGCGCTCGCCGATGATCCGGCCCTTGTACGTGACCACCAGCGCGAGTGTCATCGCGTCGGGAGGACCGAAGGCCGCCTCCAGCGCCGCGGTGAACGTCGCGGAATCCACGCCGACCGGCCACGGTGCCTTCGCCACCACGTCGCCCATCGGCCATGGCGTCGTCGCTGCGGCGGGGAGGCCGGGAAGCACGTCGGTCGGCGTGAAGAAGACCGAGTCCTTCCCGATCGGGAGCGCGACGCAGCCCTGACGCTTGAACACGCGCGCGACGCGCACCGTGCCGTTGGCCAGCGTCAGGCGCACTTCCTTCCTCGCGCGATCCACGACCGTGTCGACGACGAGAGTCCGCTGCGGGAGCGGACCCGTGAAGAAGCCGAGGTTCGCTGCCGCGTCGGCCGGGCTGAGGCCGGCGAAGAAGACATTCGAGCAGAGTGTCTTGGCGAAGCCCGCGGTATGGTGTTCCAGCGCATCGCCAGGGGGAGCGACCCACCTGCCGGGAAGCTCGAGCGGCTGTGCGCGTGCGATGAGCGCGGCGCGCTCCTGCTCAGCGCGCGTCAGCGCGGCGCGTGTCTGTGCGGCGGGGCTCTGCGCGCCAAGCGTGGGCGCCTGGAGCAGTGCACCGAGTACGATTGCCACGACCTGACCACGCATGACGACTCCTGTGTTGGCTACTTGGCGAAGAACCCGATGAGGAACTGACAGAACAAGGCCCCGACGACCGTCATCGACAATCCCCAGAGCAGCAGGCTCCGGAACAACTTCGCCGGCTCGTGCCCCGCCGGCAGCGCCGCGATGCAGAGCGCGCCGAGCGTGGAGAGCGGCGAGACGTCGACGAGCGCAGCGCCCACGTTGATCGACAGCGCGATTTCCAGCGGATTCCCGCCACCGAGCCGCTC
>JAYTNC010000233.1:0-3483 GCA_043748515.1 Gemmatimonadota bacterium
GCGCAGGTCCCTACATGGATATCTCGCGAGGAGGGCAATTCGGGTGAATGCCTGGATGGCGGACCGATTCTGCCGTTCAGGCATTCACCCGAATTGCCCCTCTCGCGAGATATCTATGTAGAGGGACGTGCGCCGACATCAACCCAGACCACCATGCGACTCGCAGACGTCAAACGGATCCTCTCACGGCCCCTCGGCCCCGGACAGTCGGTGGCGATCGTGGGTGCCACGGCGGTTGCGCTACCGGGGGCCATGCCCGGCGCGTTGCCCGCGATCGCGGAGGGAGAGTTCCTCTATGAACGCCAGAAGGAGTTCACCGAGATCTATAGAAGGCTCTATGATCGCCTCGTCGAGCACGCCGGGCGATTCGTGGGGCCGCAGGAAGCCGAGGACGCCGTCGCCGACGCGATGCTCTCACTCTGGCGACGGTGGCCGACGCTCTCGCTCGAGCAGCGCGCCGACCCGCAGGCCGTCGCGGTGTTCGAAGCGGGCAGGCGCTACGACGACATCTCCGACGCGCTCGACAGTGCCATCAGCTGCATGCCCACCCGCCGACGCGAGGTGCTCCTGCTCGTGTACGAGCAACGCTTCACCTACGACGAGGCCGCCCAGTCGATGGGCATCAGCATGGGAACGCCTCCAACAGCGCATCCGCATCGACATCCCCGCCGCGGCGCCCGCACCGGCACCGAAGCGCGCACGCTGGCGCATCGGACGGATCATTGAGATCGGCTTTTGGTCGGTGATGATCTACGTCATCGTCGTGTCGTTCGGCACGATCCTCTGGCACGACCTGATCAAGCCCAACTACTTCCCCGACCCCACGGACGGCTGGGTCGCGCCCGCCGCTCCGGCCGACGCCAAGCCCGTGACCGATCTGGTGCCGTACCAGAGCGGCTGGATCACGCTCGAGAACGGCATCGCGGTACAGCTCACGCCGGGGGCCGAGCTGCGCGTCGCCCAGCGCCGGCTCCGCGGGATGCGGCACCTGATCCTCACGGGCACGGCGCGGTTCCGGGTGCCGGAGCTCGACAGCGCCGGGACGCCGTGGCGGTCCCAGTCGCTCGCCGTGGAGACCCCGGTCGGGTTCGTGACCGCGAGCGAATCGGAGTTCACCGTGGCCGCGCGGGCCGACACCACCGACGTGCAGGTCCATGCGCTCCCCGGTCGTCCGCCCATCCCGCCGACGCCGATGACGCTCGCGCCCGTGCTCGAGATCGTGGAAGTGTATCGCATCGCTCCCACATCGTTCCGCTGAGCCCGGCCCTCCTGGTCGCCGCCGCCAACGCCTTCATCGGCGTCAGCGAGCAGGGCGGGGCTTTCGGTCGCGCGCGCAGGGCCCATCTTGTGTCATCACCCCGACCGCACCGGAGATGACCCATGGGCCGCCCCCTCGATCCCACCGCCGACCACCGCATCACGCTCGCTGAAGGCGCCGCACTCACGTCGCGGTACCGAAAGAGCGGCGCGGAGAAGGCAACGGAATCCGGCGCGTTCAACGCCAAGCCGGTGCTCGGCCTGCTCGCGCAGCCCGGCTGCGTGGGCGTGCGGTTCTATCGCGGGCTCACCGCTGACGGCGCTCCCGCGCTCGTGCTCGTGGGCGTCGACGCGGAGGGGAACGACATGACCGAAGGTCTCGTGCTCGACCAACATCTTCCCTGCCCGCCGTACTGCGGCGACGGGAACGCGCTCAACGGCTGAGGCGAGCCCGTGCGAGTGCCGCTCATCATCTGGGTCGCGGTCTGGGCCCAGCTTCTGCCACCGCTGGCGGCGGTGCACAGGTGGCGGACGCTCGATACCGCGCACCGCGGCATCGTGGCTTGGGTCGGGTTGCTGGTCGTCATGGACCTCGCGCAGTACGTCTGGTCGAGCGTCCTCGGACTCGGCAGCAACATCTTCCTCGTGTACGCCTACGGTCCGCTGGAAGGCGCGCTGATCCTCCTGGTGCTCGCCGAGTGGCAGGTGCACGCGGTGGCGCGCAATACGGTCCGCTTCCTGGTCCCGCTCGCCCTCCTCTGGTGGGCGGTGACCACGGCGTTCTTCGAGGACACGAGCAACTTCTCCGTCCTGAGCAGCCCGGTGCTCGGCCTGCTCGCGCTCGCAGCCACGCTGCTCGCCTTCGTGACGCGGTTGCAACACGAGGAGGTGCCGGTGTTGCGCACCTCCTGGTGCTGGATCCTCGCGGGCGTCGCGATCCACTACGCGACGAACAGCACCATCTCGATCTTCCAGGCCGTCGTGACGGTCCGCCAGGACTGGGCCGCGCTGGCGCGCGCCCTCGAATTCAAGGCGGGAATCGATATCTTCGCCATCATCTGCATCACCGGGGGGTTCCTCTGGACGGATCCACCGAGGTCCTCTGGGGCCTCTTCGTTGCCGGTTCACTCTCCATAACGATCGTCCTCGTGGCGTTCGTCGCGGCCTCGGCACTCGCGCAACGGCAGCGCGCGCAGCTGCGGCAGCGGCAGGCCGTGCTCGTCGCGCGCGCGCACGAGGAGGAACGCGCCTGGGTCGCGAGCGAACTGCATGACGACGTGCTGCAGCGCGTCGCGTTGGTGCGGGCCGAACTCGAGTCGCTTCAGGAACCGGGAGACGCTCGCGCCGTCGGACCGCTCGACGAGCGTCTGCGCGGCATCAATGCCGAACTCGTCGACCTGGCGGTCGCCGTGCGTCGCATCGCCGCGCGTCTGCATCCGACGGTCGTCGATCAGGTGGGCCTCCTCCCCGCCCTGCGCTCGCTCGCCGACGAGATCGAACGCGGCAGCGACCTCGAAGTGCGGATCGCGGACGAGGGCGACACCTCTCTCGTGCCGCAGGAAACGGCGCGCGCGGCCTACCGGATCACGCAGGAATCGTTGCGCAACGTGGTGCGGCACTCGGGGGCGCGCGTCGCCACCGTCGGAGTGCGCGTAGCCGACGGCACCCTCGCGCTGCGCGTGCAGGACGACGGCGAGGGATTCGACCCGACCGTGAAATCGCGCGATGGGCTCGGGCTCGCGAGCCTGCGCGAACGCGCGCTCTGCGTCGGCGGCACGACGGAGGTACGTTCCCGTCCCGGCGGCGGCACGACGATCGAAGCCCTCCTCCCCCTTCGCGCGACATGAACATCCCCCGCTGGCGTCTGGTCCTCGGCGACGATCATCACCTGATGGCCGAGGCGTTGCGTTCCGCGCTCTCGGCCAAGCACAAGATCGTCGCCGTGGCGCACACCGCCTCGCAGATCCTCGCGGCGGTGCAGGCGCACCGTCCCGACCTGCTGTTGCTCGACCTCTCGTTGCCCGAGCGCAACGGCCTCGAACTGATCCCGGATGTGCGGGAACTCGCGCCCGCGACAAAAATCATCGTCGTGACGATGCATCTCGACCGGATCCTCGCCGAGACGTCGCTCAACGCCGGCGCGAGTGGCTTCGTGCCGAAGGACGCCGGACTCAAGGAGCTGGACCGCGCGATCACCGCGGTGATGGGCGGCGAGACGTTCATCTC
>JAYTNC010000234.1:0-13587 GCA_043748515.1 Gemmatimonadota bacterium
GCGAAGGGCTCGCGCAGCACGACCGCGGTGACGATCGCGAGCATCGCGACGACGTCGGCGGCGAAGTGGCCGCGCAGGATGCCGCGCACGGTGCGCACGACCACCGGCGCGCCGAGCAGGATGAGCGCGGTGGTGAGGAAGACCGGGGCGTACGGATCGAGCGCGGGCGTAAGGTGCATGACGCCGCCGAGCGCGAGCGCGGCGAACGTGAGCGCGGGCAGGCGCGCCGCCGCGAGCGGGAACGCGAGGGAGAACGAGAGCGCCCCGGTCCCCCGGGGGGGCACGGGGCGCTCGGAGGACGCCGGTGAGGGCGTCGTCACATCAATGCGTCTCGGCCGCGGCCGGGGACGCTTCGTGGTTCTCGAACTTCTTGTTCGTGAGCATCGTGATCGTCACGACGACGACGGCGATGCAGACGGCGCCGATGATCAGGCCCTTGAAGGCGGCCGCACTGTCGCGGCCGGTCATGGGGGTTCCAGCGGTCATTGAAACTCCTGACGGTGATGAAGGTGGAAGGAGGAAGGATGAAAGAAGACCTTCATCCTCGATCAGGCGACGCGAGCGATCAGGCGACGCGAGCGATCAGGCGACGCGAACGATCAGGCGACGCGAACGGTGACCATGTTGTCCTTGTCCGTGAGCTTGTTCATCACGTCGAGGCCGGTGGTGATCTGGCCGAAGACCGTGTGCACGCCGTTCAGGTGCTTGGTGCTGGACTCCGACAACACCATGAAGAACTGCGAGCCACCCGTGTCCTTGCCGGCGTGGGCCATGGAGAGCGAGCCGATCTTGTGCGTCTGCGGATTGCCCGCGGTCTCGCACTTGATCTGCCAGCCCGGGCCGCCGGTGCCCGGCGGGCCCTTGGGCGTGCCACCGATCTTGGCGTTCGGGCAGCCGCCCTGCACGACGAAGTCGGGGATGACGCGGTGGAAGCGGATGCCGTCGTAGAAGCTGGCGTTGGCGAGCTTCTCGAAATTGGCGACCGTGCCCGGAGCGTCCTTCTCGAACAGCTCGGCGGTGATGGTGCCCTTGTTGGTCTCGAACGTGGCGGTCTTCACGTCAGGATGGAGGACGGAGGATGAAGGATGAACGATTCCGGAATCTAGTGGGACCGGCCGTGCCCGACCACCTCACCGGAGCGCTCTTTCTGCCTTCATCCTTCGGCCTTCATCTCCGTGCCCGCGCCGCCGAACTCGCCGCGAACTGGTAATAGCGCGCCACCTTGCACCCGTTCCGGTAGGCCGGCTCGAAGGTCCACTTGGCGACGGCCGCCTTGACCCCGTTGGTGAACCAGACGTTCGACGACTCGATCACCGCGAAGGTCGTCATGTCGGGCTTGCCGAGGGTGTCGACGAGGACCTCGACCTTGATGACCGAACTGCCGTCGCGGCGGAGGGCGGTGCGCGGGACCGGCCGGCGGATCGGGGCGGGGTCCATCTTCACCGGCGACGGCACGCGTTCGACGTCGAGGCGCGGATCGAGGCGGGCGTCCTCGCGAGCGATCACGCATGGGTCGACCGGCGGCGCGAGAAGCTGGGCGTTGCTCGCCAGTGGCTGTTTCGGTGCGGACGCGCAGGCGGCCACGACAACGCCGACGAAGGCGAGCGAGGCGAGCGAGGCGAGAGTGCGGATCGTGCGGATCGTGCGGATCGTGGTGGAGAGGACGCGGGCGGGTGCGGTCACGGACGGTGGGTTCGAGGGTTCTCAGGCGTTTGCGGCGGGGCAGATGTCGACCAGGACGCAATCGTCGCACTTCGGTTTGCGGGCGTCGCAGGTGCGGCGTCCGTGCCAGATCATCAGATGGGAGAGCTGCGCCCAGGTCTCGCGCTCGAAGAGCGGCATCAGCGCGCGCTCGATGCGCACGGCGTCGGTCTCCTTCGTGAGCCCGAAGCGCGCCGAGAGGCGCGCGACGTGTGTGTCGACCACCACGCCTTCGTTCATCCCGAAGGCGTTCCCGAGCACGACGTTGGCGGTCTTGCGACCGATGCCCGGAAGGAGGACCAGTGCGTCCATGGTACTCGGGATCTCACCGCCATGTTCCGCGACGAGCCGGCGCGCGAGGCCCTGGATCGACTTCGCCTTGTTGCGGAAGAAGCCGGTGCTCCTGATCACGTCCTCGATCGCGACGATGGGTGCGGCGGCGAGCGCGGGGGCGTCGGGCCAGCGGCGGAACAGCTCGGGCGTGACGATGTTGACGCGTTTGTCGGTGCACTGCGCGGAAAGTACGGTGGCGACCGCGAGTTCGAAGGCGTTGCGATGGTCGAGCTCGCAGTGCGCGTCGGGGTACTCGAGGGCGAGTCGGCGCTGGATCTCGCGCGCGTGGGCGCGGAGTGCTTCGCCGCGGAGCGCGCGCGGCTTCGGCCGCGCCGCCTTCTTCACCGTCGCCGTGCGCTTCTTCGCCGCCACGACGCTCAAGCCGGCGTGCGCGCCAGGCGCCGGCGCGTGGCGAACTCCACGAGCTCGCCCGCCGACCGCGTGTTGATCACGTCGTCGGCGCCGAGCCACCCCTTGCGCGCCATGCCGATGCCGAGCGCCATGTTGTCGAGTCCGTCGACGGAGTGCGCGTCGGGGCCGATCTCGATCCGCGCGCCGTGCTTGCGCGCCGAGCGCACGAGACGCCAGTCGAGGTCGAGACGGTGAGGGTCGGCGTTGAGCTCGATCGCGACACCGAGTGCACCGGCGCGGCGCATCACCGCTTCCATGTCGATCGCGTACGGCTCGCGCGTGAGCAGCAGCCGGCCGGTCGGGTGTCCGAGGATCGCCATGTGCGGGTCCTCGAGCGCCTTGATCACACGGTCGGTCATCTGCGTCTCGTTCATCCCGAAGCGCGAGTGCACCGAGGCGATGACGTAGTCGAAGCGGTCGAGCACGTCGACGGGGTAATCGATCCGGCCGCAGGGCAGGATGTCGGCCTCGACGCCCTTGAGCACGCGGAAGTCGGTGAAGCTCGCGTTGATCGCGTCGATCTCGTCGTGCTGCTGCTGCAGGGACTCGATGGTGAGTCCGCCGGAGTAGAACGCCGATTGCGAGTGGTCGCTGATGCCGAGGTAGCTCCAGCCGCGTTGGCGTGCGGCGGCGGCGAGTTCGGCGATCGTCGCGCCGCCGTCGGAGTACTGCGAGTGGCAGTGCAGGACGCCGCGGATGTCGGAGAGCTCGATCAGCTCCGGCAGCGATCCGTCGGCTGCGGCCTCGGACTCGCCGAGTCCCTCGCGCAACTCGGGCGGCAGCCAAGGGAGGCCGATCGCCGCGTAGAGTGCGGGCTCGTCGGCGAGCTCGACCGCGGAACCATCGGCGCGACGGAGATGGTGCGCGTCGAGCGTGAGCCCGCGCAGCGCAGCGCGCGCGACGACCTCCTGCACATGTCCCTCGGAACCGGTCGCGCGGAACCAGGTCACGACGAACTGATCGGCGGGCACGCACTGCAGCATGAGGCGGACGCCGTCGTCGTAGCGGATCGCGACCTCGCGCGTGCCGCTGCCGACGGAGTCGCGCACGCCCGGCGCACGCACGACCGCCGCGGCCACCGCTTCGGGCTCGCGCGCGCAGGCCGCGACGATCTGCACTTCGCGCACCGTCTCGCAGTGCCGACGGATGTCGCCTGCGATCTCCGCGCGCACCACGCCCGGCTGCCGGCGCACGACGGCGAGCAGGCGTTCGGCCTCGGCGCGTCCATGCGGATAGAGCACCTGCGCACCGCTCTCCTTGAGCCACGCGATCCCGCGCAGCACCTGCTCTGCGGTGCGCGCGCCGAAGCGCGGGAGCTTGGCGAGCCGGCCATCGCGCGCGGCGTCGTCGAGTTCCTGGAGCGTGTCGATGCCGAGTCCTTCGTGGATCCGACGGATGCGCGAGGGGCCGAGCCCCGGGACGCGCAGCATCTCGAAGAGTCCCTCGGGCGTCGACTCGCGGAGCCGGTCGAGCAGGGCCGAGTCGCCGGTCGCCTGGATCTCCTCGAGCACATCGATCACTTCGGGCGCGAAGCGTCGTCGATCGCGCCGCAGGAGATCCGCCACCGGCTGCGCGTCGGCCGATGCCAGCGCCCGCGCCGCGTCGGCGTAGGGCGCCGGCACGGTCGGATCCTCTCCCTGCAACTCGAGCAGGGCCACGATCTCGTGGAGGAGGTGGGCGACGGAGCGTGAATCCACAGCCGTAAAGATAGGGCGATGAAGGCTCAAGGATGGAGGATGAAAGTGAGAGGCGATGCGGGGTCGCCCCATCTTTCGACCTTCATCCTTCGGCCTTCATCCCGGATTCAAGTCTCTACCCCGGCCTTGTCACCGATGCTGTCGATCAGCCCATGCAGTTGCTGCTCCGTCAGCTCGATCTCCTGCGCCGCGCCCTCGATGTCGAGCAGGCCCGCGCGCATCGAGACCGCGACCTGGTTGAGGTAGCGGATCTTGGCGAGGATCTCCTCTGTGTGGCGCCGCAGACTGGAGTAGCGCCGCTTCTCGGCGAGGGCGCGCTTGTAGCGCTTCACCATGTCCGGCTGGGTGAGGCGCTTGGTCTGCGCGATCACTTCCTCGCGGGTGCGCCCGGGGAAGGCGCCGCGGTCGGGCAGGCCCAGATCGTCCCACGCCTCGTCGGCGAACCAGAGTCGGCCGACGTACTCGATGCCGTCCCACTCGATGCGCGCGGAGACGTTGTAGCGTCGCCCGCTGTGCTCGATGGTGCCGACGTGCGGCTGGACGATCTCGTCGTTGGGTGCCATCTAGTCGTGGACCAGGGACTCGGTGTCGTCGAGGAATACGCGGACGGCCGCGAACATCTCTCCGGGTTGTTCAACATACGGAACATGACCGCAGTCATCCAGCCAGAGCACCTGCGCCGAGAGGGCGTCGGCGACGGCGGCCGCGGAGGCCAGCGGGATGGGGTCCTGTCTGCCATGGACGACCAGCGACGGAACGCGAAGGTCACGCAACGCCGTCACGATGTCGAAATCGCCGAGCGATTCCCATACGGATTGCTGGACACGCCCCGTCACGCGGAATGGCGTGAGGTCGCGCGCCCGGGCCGGATCGGCGAAGTACCCGGCCACGCTCAGCTCGAAGGTGCGTTGGCGGTAGGCGGCCGGATCGGCCTCGCGCAGGCCGCTTGCGGCGAGCTGCTCGCGGAGCGCGGTGATCTCCGGACCGGCCTGCCGGCGCGCGAACTCCGCCTCGAACCGGTCGCGCCAGGCGCGTGAGGGCGGCGCGGGATCGAGCAGCACCATGCGCGCGGGCACGGGTCCTGCGCGTCCGGCCGTGGCCTCGATCGCGTAGAGCATCGCGAGCAGCGCGCCCCAGGAATAGCCGACCAGCGTGACCGGAACGGGCGCGAGCTCCGCGAGCACCGCGGTGAGATCCTCGACGTGCGTGCGCCAGGTGATCGGCGCGCGGTCGTCGGTCCTCGACTTCCCGCCACCGCGCTGGTCGTAGAACAGGCAGCTCCGTTCCTCGGCGAGCGCGAGCAGCTGCGGCAGCACGTAGTCGTGATGCGCCCCGGGCCCACCGTGGAGCACGACGAGCGTGCCGAGTGGCGCGCGCGGCGCATAGCGGCACCAGTAGAGCGGGACCGGCGTGGTCGTCGTGAAGCCGCTCTCGAGCGGAGGAGGGATCGGGGGCATCGGGCACTGGGGATCTAAAGGAAGGCGCGCGCGATCCGCGCGGTGTTCACGTGGACGCGCACCGTGTCGTCGATGTCCCGACCGTAACCGCCGGCGATCGTGATCGCCACCGGCGACGATCGCGTAGTGCGCGCTCGACCAGGCGTGCAGCGGCATGAGTGGGGGTCGGAGCGGGAGGAGGCGCGCGCGGATGGTGCCCCGCCGCGCGGCCCGCGTATGTTATCGGGACCTCACCGGGTATACCAGCAGACGATGACCGATCAGACGCCCAACCTCGCCCTCGCCGAACGGTTCGCCGCGCTCATCGCGCTGGTGAATGCGAAGCCGCAGGCGGTGGTGGAGCACCGCGAGGCGGCGCGTGGCGTGGCCGAGGCGGCACCTGGCGGCGCGGTGCGGTTCTCGCTGGTCGACGGCGCGTTCCTCCTCGACGGCGCGCCCTTCGAAGCTCCGTTGCTCGCCTCGCGATTCGCGGCCTACGGCGTCGAAGAGCTCGACATCACCGAGCGAGTGGCGCAGGCGGATCTGCTGGAGCTCGCGCGCCTGCTCGCCGCGCCGCCGGGCGCGGGCGACCAGGTCGCGCGGTTCGCGGCGCGGCAGACGGCGCTCGACTCCAAGACGCTCCCGCGGCGCCTGCGCGCGCGGACCGCCGTTGACGGCGAGTCGACTGCGGTCCCGCTGGCCCCACCTCCCGCGGCGCCCGCCAAACGCGGTTTGGGGAAGAGTCGCCGGCTCACTCCGGCGGTACAGCCCGCCGTTCCCGCGGCGCGCATGACACCGGCGGCGCAGGCCGAGATTCCCGCGCCGCGGCCGAGCGGACCGCAGCGCCGGCGCACACCGGCCTCGCTGCCGTCGACCGTTCCGCCCCAAGCCCCCAGCGCTGAGGCCCGCGACGCACCCGAGCGGCTCGTCGCAGCGATCGCGATCCCCGAGACGGCCGAAGGGACCCTCGCCGCCGCGCGCGATGCGCTCGACCTCGCGGACACACCCAAGCGGCTGACCGCGGCACTCGACCAACTCGTGGTCCTCAGCGAGATCGCCTTCCGTCAGGGGCGGCACGACGATCTCGTCGAAGCGCTCACCACGCTCGTCGGGCTCGAGTTCGAGCTTCTCGAGCGCGACAGCTCGGACGAGCGTCGTCAGGCGCTCAACCATGCGGTGCGCACGCTCGCGAGGCCGGTGCTGCTGCGGCAGCTCGCGGTCCTGCGCCACACGCGCGCCGCCGACGCGGTCGCGGCCGAGCGTCTGCAACAGGTGATCTACCGGTTCGGCGTCGACGGCGTCGAGGCGGTCATCGACGAGTTCGCGTCGGCTCCGTCCGCCGAGGCGCGCGAGACGTGCCTCGAGTGCCTCCGCGGACTGCGGCGCACCTACGACGCGCTCCTCGTGTTCTCGCGCGACCCGCGCGAGCCGGTGGTGCGTCAGACCGCGCAGCTCCTCGGTGAGCTGCACGACGCCCGTGCCGACGCGATCCTCGTCGAACTGCTGCAGCATCCCGACGCGCGAACGCGGCGGATCGCCGTCGCGGCGCTCGCGAACTCCGAGCGCGAGGACGCACTCGGCGCGGTCGCGTTCTCACTCGACGACGAGTCGCCGCTGGTGCGGCTCCGCGCGGTGGCGGCGCTCGCCGGACGTCGCGAGCCGGACGTGCTGCGCTGGCTGAGGGAGCTGATCGACCGCGAGGCCGACCGCGAGGTGCTCTTCGCCGCGATCGGTGCGATCGGTGCGATCGCCACGCCCGAGGCGGTGCAGACGCTCATCCCGATCGCCGCCGGCGAAGGGGAGAATCCGCTCAAGCGGAGCGCGGCGATGCGCATCCAGGCGTGCACCGCACTTGCGATCATCCGCACGCCGCCCGCGATGGCGGCGGTGCAACTGCTGCGCACCGACCGCGACCGCGAGGTGCGGGAGGCGTCCGTCCGCCTGGTGGCGCAGGCGAGGCGCCGCACCACCAGCACGGGGATCGCGGCGATCAGCGCGCCGTGAAGTCGGTCGCGCCCGTCACGGATTTGCATGAGGCCGCGATGAGCGTCGCCGCATGGTCGAGGTCGACGAGGCTCACCATCTCGTTGGGCGAGTGCATGTAGCGGTTGGGCACCGAGAGGAGCGCGGTCGCGACGCCCTCGCGCGCGAGGTGGATCGCGTCGGCGTCGGTGCTCGTCTCGCGGCCCGCGGCGTGCAGCGTGAAGGGGATCCGCTGGAGTTCCGCGGTGTCGCGCAGGATGCGGAACGCCACGGGCGAGACGACCGAGCCCCGCGTGAGCACGGGACCGCTGCCGAGCTTCGAGTCGCCGAGTTCCTTCTTCTCGATGCCAGGATGGTCGGTCGCGAAGGTGACGTCGACGACGATCGCCATCGCCGGCGCGACGCGCTCGCCGGCCACGCGCGCGCCACCGCCGTGGTAGGCGATCTCCTCCTGCGTCGTCGCGACCGCGACCACGCGCGCCTCGCCCGGATCGGCGGCGTAGCGGCGCAGCGCCTCGAGCACGACGAACGCGCCGATCCGGTCGTCGATCGAGCGCGAGACGATTCGATCGTTCGGGAAGTCGAGCGTCTTCGAGTCGATCACGCCGGCGTCGCCGATCGACAGTCGCGCCTCGGCCTGCGCGCGCGTCGACGCCCCGATGTCGACCCAGAGGTCGGTGATCTTCGACGCCTTCTCGCGGTCCTCGGGCTTCATGAGGTGGATCGGCTTCTTGCCCACCGCGCCGAGCACGTCGCCGTCGCGCCCGAGGAACCGGATCCGCTGCGCGACGAGCACCTGCGGGTCCCAGCCGCCGATCGGCGCGATGTACACATAGCCGTCGTCGTCGATGTACGTGACGATCACGCCGATCTCGTCGATGTGGCCGGCGAGCATGATCGTCGGCGCGCCCTGCGGGTTCACGACGGCCATCGAGTTGCCGTGCACGTCGGAGTGCACCTCGGCGGCGAAGGTGACCGCTTCGTCGCGCCATGCCTTGGCAGCGGCCGATTCATAGCCCGAGGGGCCGGGCGTGTCGAGGAGCTTCTTGAGGAAGGTGACGGCGGCGGGCTTCAGCATGCGGGATCTTCTCTGGAGGAGTGCGCGGCCGTGGTGGCGGCGCGCATCAGCGGGACGGGGCGGGAACGCGGAGGACGAGCAGCACCAGCACGAACGCGAGCAGTCCGAAGGCCATCGTCGCGACCGGGCCGCCCATGAAATGCGTGACGATGCCGAGGATCGCGGTGCCCTCGCCCGGCGCCCAACCGACGATCAGCGCGATGCGGATGAGGAAGACCTGTCGCACGGTTACTTCCGCTCGTAGACGCTGCGGCCGCCCACCCAGGTGGAGAGCACGTGCGTCTCGGTCAGCATCGCGTCGGGGACCCGCATGATGTCCTGGTCGAGCACCACGAAGTCGGCGCGCTTGCCGGCGGTGAGCGAGCCGAGCTCGTTCTCCTGGAAGGCCGCGTAGGCCGCCCAGAGCGACATCGACTTGAGCGCCTCGTCGCGCGTCATGCGCTGCTCGGGATACCAGCCGCCCACCGGCCAGCCGCGCGCGTCCTGCCGCGAGACGGCCGCCTTGAACGAGATCAGCGGGTTCACGTGCTCCACCGGGAAGTCGGAGCCGTTGGGGATCACCACGCCGCTCTCGATCAGCGAGCGCCAAGCGTAGGCGCCGCGGAGGCGACCCTCCCCGAGCCGGTTGCCGGCCCAGTACATGTCGCTCGTCTGGTGCGAGGCCTGCATCGACGGGATCACGCCGAGCGCGGCGAAGCGCGGGATGTCGTCGAAGTTGAGGATCTGCGCATGCTCCACGCGGAAGCGGTGATCGGCGGTCGGGACCTCCTTGAGCGCGGCCTCGAAGGCGTCGAGCACGAGGCGGTTGCCGCGGTCGCCGATCGCGTGCGTGTTCACCTGGAAGCCGGCGCGCAGCGCGCGCGTCGCGACGTCCTTGATGTGCTCGGGGGCGGAGACGAGCAGGCCGCTCGTGCGTGCGTCGTCGGAGTAGGGCTCGAGCAGGGCCGCGCCGCGCGAGCCGAGCGCGCCGTCCTGGTAGAGCTTCACCGAGCGCACCCAGAGCATGCCGTCGTAGAGGCCGTTCTGCGGGCCGCGCGTGAACCAGGCGGCGATCGTCGGCGCATGATCGGAGATCATCGCGTTGAGGCGGATGTTCAGCGCGCCTTCGCGCCCGAGTTCCTCGTACAGCTCGAGCACCGTCGCCGAGGCGCCGGCATCGTGCACGCCGGTGAGTCCCCAGCGGTGCATTTCGGCGATCGCGAGCTTGATCGCGTTCTTCACCTGCGCGCGCGTCATGGCCGGGATCGCGCGTTCGATCGATCCCTGCGCGTTGTCGATGAAGACGCCGGCGGGGTTTCCCTGCGCATCGCGCTCGATCGCGCCGCCGCTCGGGTCCTTGGTGGCCTTCGTGACGCCGGCCTTCTGCAGCGCGAGAGCGTTGACCAGTCCTGCGTGACCGTCGACGCGCTCGAGGAAGACGGGATGCTCCGGCACGGCGCGCGAGAGCGCCTCGTGCGTGGGCCAGCGCGTGTCGCCCCAGTCGTTCTGATCCCAGCCGCGCCCGATGATCCACTCGCCCTCGGGCGTGTTGCGCGCGCGCTCGACGACGCGGTCGATCACCTGCTGGTACGACGACGTGCCGGTGAGGTCGACGTTGAGCAGCGACTGTCCGAGGCCGGTCACGTGCGCGTGCGCGTCGGTCATGCCGGGGATGACGGTGCGGCCCTGCAGGTCGAGCGTGCGCGTGTTCGCGCCGGTGAGCGCGCGCGCGCCGGCGCGGTCGCCCACGAACACGACGCGGCCGCCGCGGACGGCCATCGCGTCGACGACCGGACGCGCACCGTCGGCGGTGTAGATGCGGCCGTTGGTGACGACGAGGTCGGCGGGCTGCTGCTGGGCGGCGAGCGGAAGGGCCGTGACCAGGAGGGCGACGAGCAAACAGTGGGGGACGAGACGGGGCATCGGTGGTTCCTGTGGGGAGAGAACGTCGGATCGTGGATCGCATCGCGCGGTCGAGCTCGAACGGACAACGGCGAACGCAACTGCAACGGCATTCACCACAGAGGCACAGAGGTCACAGAGAAGTGCGTGACGTCAGACGCTCACACTGAAGTCGCGCCACGGTTCGCTCGTGGGGTTCCTCAACCGCTCTGTTGCGCGCGCATGAGGCACCGATCGGACTGTGTCCCTTGTAACTGCCGTGGTGAACAGCCGTGGCAGTCGTTGTTCTCTGTGTCCTCTGTGTCCTCTGTGCCTCGGTGGTGAACGCCGTCCGCCGCGATCCCCGTGGGCCCCGTCACATCGGAGATTCTCGCGGACCGCGTCCACCTCCGCCAGTCTTGCGCTTACTGCCTGCTCCCCACCCAGGCCGCGCGGAACGCGCGCTGCGCAGCGGTCAGCGCGCGTCCAGCCTCCTCGAACGCCACGACCTCGACATTCGGATCCTCGCGCAAAGTCATCATCTCCGACTTCTCGCCGCCGCGGCCGATCCAGGTGATGCGCATGCGATCGCCCGGCTTCCGCCCGTCGAGCGCCTTTTGGACCTCGGACTGCAACCCGACCACCTTGCCTTCGATCGACACGATCCGGTCCCCGGCCGCCATGCCGACCTCGTACATCGGTGAGCCGATCGTCGGCGGGCCGGCCACGATGAGCTCGCCTTCCGAGGCCGAGAGGCGGGTGTCGCCGATCCAGGCGCGGCCGGCGCGCGCTGGGCGCACGAGGAATCCGGCGCGCGCGAGCAGCGCGGGATAGTCCGGCAACGCGCTCCCCACGACGTAGCGCGCGAAGAAGTTGCGTGCGAAAGTCGGGTCCTTGCTCACCGCGGCGAGCGCTGCTTCGGCGTCGGCGAGTGTGTACGGCCGCACCGGAGCCAGCGCCGGCGTCTGCGCCTTCCCGTGGCGCCGCCACATCTCGCGCATGAAGTCGTCGAGCGTCGTGGGCTTGGGACGCGAGCGCAGCATGAGGTCGAGCGCGAGCCCGAGCCCCTCGCCGTACGTGTAGTACGAGATGAACGTGTTCGCGCGATTGTTGGGGTCGATCGAGACCGCGGCGTCGACGAACGGCGCCTGCTGCGCCATGCCGACCGCGCCGGCGAACTCGCGCGCGGGGCTCGTCGTGAAGGTGTTGACCGCGCCAGTGAGCCGCCGCGCGTACTGCTGCGGCGTCATGATCCCCGCGCGCGCGATCACGAGGACGCCGTAATAGTTGGTGAAGCCCTCGGCGAGCCAGAGTTCGCCGCTCATGTTCGCGTCGGTGAAGTCGAACGGCTCGAGCGACTTCGGCCGGATACGCTCGACGTTCCACGCGTGGAAGAACTCGTGCGAGACCGTTCCGAGCAGGCCCATCTGGTTCTGCGCGAGCGAGGCCGACGAGGTGACCGACGTGGAGTTGCGGTGCTCCATCCCGTCGCCGGCGCAGTTGCTGCGGTAGCAGGCGAGGAAGGTGTAGGTGCCGAAGTCGAAGGCCGGCAGTTCGCCGAAGACCGCCGCCATCTCGTCGACCACCCGCTTGGTGAGCTCGGTGTACTCCGTCACCTGCGCGTCGGTGCCGGTGTGATTCACCGCGAGCCGGATGGTCTGCGTGCGACCGCCGCTGGCGACCGGCCATTCGCGGATGTCGAGCGCGCCCAAATGCGTCGGCGAATCCATGAAGTACTGCAGGTTGGGCGCGCGGAAGGTCTCGGCGTCGTCCGTCGGCTCGAGCTGCGTCGCGATCTTCCACGACGGGTCGGGGCGATGGAACGTGACCTCGATCGGCCGCGTCGCCATCTGCGGCGACCAGGCGAAGGTCGCGGGGATGTTGAGATGCGCGCGCGTCTCGTCGATTCCGGCGTAGGTGCCGTCGGCACGGTCGGCGTAGAGCGTGTAGCTGAAGACCACCACGCCGGTGTGGCCGGTCACCGCCCACTCGTGCGGCGAGCGCCGCGTCACCGTGAGCTCACGGCCGGTGCTGTTGGTCGCCTTCACGGCGTAGACGTTCTTCGCGAACTCGTGCAGCGCGTACCGCCCCGGTGAGCTGCGGGCCATGCGCACGCGCAACGCGCCCGCGGGCACCCCGGTGAACTTCACCGTGATCCCGGCCTCGCGATGCACGAGGTTGGGGAAGCGGATGTCGTAGACGACTGCGGGGGGCGCGGAGCGCGCGGCGGGCGCGGCGGGCTGCGTTGCGGACTGCGGCGCGGGCTGGTTCGCAGCCGACGGAGCGGCCGTGGTGGCCTGCGCGTGGGAATCGGCCGCGGCAACGGCGACGGAGACGGCGAGCGCGACGAGGCGCAGGAATGAGCGCGAGCGGAGGGGCATCGGGTCGGTTGAAGGGGACTCCGAAACTTGCCCCCGCCGAGCCGTTCCCGTCTACTCGACCTTCGTCTCCTGCACCGTCGCGATCGCCGAGGTGTTCACCGCGATGTCGCCGAGGTCGTGGTCGTCGGGTAGCAGGACCGCCTTCGTGATCCCCGCGAACTTGCCGCACTGGTGCAGGTAGTCGCTCATGCGCTGCATCGGCGCGAGGAACATCACGCCGCGGATCCGCTTGCCGCCCACGAGGTGCATCTCGACGAGCCGCTCCCCCTGGCCCGACGCCGAGGACGCCACCACCTGCATGTCCGAGTCGGGGGCGCTCACGAGCACCACCAGATCGGTCTGCACGATCATGTGCCGCGGCTCCTCCTGGAGCTTCGGCCGACGGGCGTCCGTCATGTTCATCCAGCCGCCCTTGCGGCTGCCGAGGAAGTTCACGAGCGACATGTCCTCGGCGATGTGGATCGACCCCTCGATGAGGGAGCCGTCTCGCATCACGACATGGAGGCGCTTGGCCTCCTGCACGCGGGTCCTGCTGGTCGGAGCAGTCATTATGATTGGGCGCGGGGATGGGTCCAATGCCAAAGACGATTCACCCCGGTCCGAGGGCACGCAATCCCTTGCGGCGGGGTGGGGGGTCTGCCGAGGCTTCTTCCCCATGTGCTCTCCGCTCCGGACCGTCCTCCTGGCCGCCCTGCTCCCGCTCGTCG
>JAYTNC010000235.1:0-2451 GCA_043748515.1 Gemmatimonadota bacterium
CCGCTCGCGGCGAAGATGGGCACCGGCGCGCTCGGCGCGATCCTCGGCTACATCGTGATCGTCTCGGGCATCTGCGTGCTCTTCTGGTTCGTGGTGTTCTATCCGGCAGCGGTCGTGTTCGGGAAGGTGCCGTTCCGCGTGTTCGCGCGCGCGACGCTCCCCGCGCAGACGATCGCGTTCAGCTCGCGGTCGTCGCTCGCCGCGCTGCCGGCATTGCTCGAGAGCGTGCGCGACACGCTGCGACTCCCGCCGGCGATCGGCAGTTTCCTGATCCCGCTCGCCGCGACGATGTTCCGCGCCGGCGCGGGGATCGGGCAGACCGTCGGCGTGCTCTTCCTCGCGCGGCTCTACGGCGTCGACCTCGACGCTTCGCAACTGCTCACGATCGCCGTCACGTCGACGGTGACGTCGTTCTCGGTGCCGGGCGTGCCGGGCGGTTCGATCATCATCATGGTGCCGGTGCTCATGGCCGCGGGGATCCCGATCGAAGGGATCGGCATCCTGCTCGGTGCCGACACCATTCCCGACATGTTCCGCACGACGACCAACGTGACCGGTCACATGACCGCGGCCGTGATCCTCGCGCGCGGCGAACGCGCGCCCGCGTGAGCGAGCACTGGCTGGCGATCGGGCTCGCGATCGCCTGGATCGGCTGGCTCGCGACGATCGTCTGGCGGTGCCGCGACACACGCTCGCTCGACGAGTATCCGGTCGCCGCGCCCGCCGACGCCCCGCTGGTGAGCGTGGTGATCCCGGCGCGCAACGAAGCGCACAACATCGCGCGCTGCCTACGGTCGGTGTTGGCCGCGGAGTACCCATCACTCGAAGTGATCGTGGTGGACGATCATTCGACCGACGGCACCGCGGAGATCGCGCGCGCGATCGATCCGCGCGTGCGCGTCGTCGCCGCACCAGACCTTCCTGCGGGCTGGTTCGGCAAGCAGTGGGCCTGCCACACCGGCGCGCAGGCGGCGCAGGGCGCGCTCCTCTGCTTCACCGACGCCGACACGGCGCACGGCCCCGAACTGATCGCGCGCAGCGTGAACGCGCTCCTCGCGCGCGGCGCGGACCTCTTCACCGTGGCCGGCCGGCAGGAGATGCTGACCTTCTGGGAGAAGGTCGTGCAGCCGAGCGTCTTCGCGATGCTGCTCTCACGCTACGGCGGCCTCGAGGCGATGAGCCGGTCCACGAAGCCGCTCGACAAGATCGCGAACGGGCAGTTCATCCTTGTGCGCCGCGAGCCGTACGAACGTCTCGGCGGTCATGCCGCGGTGCGGGCGCATGTGGCCGAGGACCTGCGGCTCGCGCAGCTCTATACCGAGCACGGGCTCGCTATGCACATGGTGCTCGGGCGCGCGCATCTCACGACACGGATGTACACGTCGCTCGGCGAGATCCGTCGCGGGTGGGGGAAGAACGTCTATGCCGCAGGGCGCGACACGCTGCCGCTCGGTCCGGTGGCGCGGAAGCTGTTGCCGTTCGTGTTCCCGGTGCCGGCGCTGCTTCCGTTGTTGCCTTTGACCATGCTCCTGCTCGGCTGGACCGGCGTGCTCGGTGACGGCGCGCTGCTCTTCGGGTTGATCGCGGGCACGGCGAACTTCCTGTTCTGGATCGGCATCTACTGGTTCTCGGGGCTTGGTCCGCTCTGGGGGTTGCTGCATCCGCTGGGGAGCCTGGTGGTGGGCGGGATTTTTGCGGAGGCGGCGTGGAAGGGGAGCCGAGTGGTGTGGAAGGACCGCACTTACGTTTCGAAATGAACAAGCCGGCTATCCTCTTCGACCTCGACGGCACGCTCATCGATTCCATCGGGCTGCTCGTGGAGTCCATGGAATACGCCTACGGCGATCGGGAGCACCGTCCGCCGGTGGCCGAGTGGGTGGCCGCGATCGGCACGCCGCTCGACGCGATGCTGCGGCGCTGGGCGCGGGGCGACGAGGACGTGCTCCAGTTGCGCACACGGTACCGCGAGTTCCAGTTCGCCAACCATGATGCGATGACCACCGCGTATCCCGGCGCGGTGGAACTGGTGCGCGAACTGCATGCCGCCGGGCATCCGCTCGCGATCGTGACCTCGAAGCTCGCGGTCGGGGCGCGACGTTCGCTCGCGTTCGTCGGCATCGAGGAGTGCTTCACCGCGGTGGTGGGGATCGAGTCGACCGACCGGCACAAGCCGGACCCTGCGCCGGTGCTGCACGCGCTCGAGCGGATCGGCGGCGTGGCACCGGAGCGGGCGCTGTTCGTCGGCGACTCCACGCACGACATGCATGCAGGCAACGCGGCGGGTGTGCGCACGGCGGCCGCGCTCTGGGGGCCGTTCAGCCGGGCCCAGCTCGAGACGGCCGGCCCCACGTACTGGCTGAACGACTTCACGGACCTGCGCGGTGTGGTGGAGCGGCTCGCGGTGAAGTGATGCGGGCGTCGCGCATCGGTGGCCACACCATGCGCACGTGC
>JAYTNC010000236.1:0-2426 GCA_043748515.1 Gemmatimonadota bacterium
GACCCCGTGAGGCGATGGGCGGTACAAGGCTCGAACTTGTGACCTCCACGATGTCAACGTGGCGCTCTAACCAACTGAGCTAACCGCCCTCTACTACCCAGCGCCCCCCGACAACGTTCCAGAAGCGACGGGCGTTGACCTTCAGACGCCGGACTGCGGCGTCAGAGCGGGAAACGGGACTCGAACCCGCGACCCCAACCTTGGCAAGGTTGTGCTCTACCAACTGAGCTATTCCCGCAAGACGGAACCGGACGGGCCGGCACCCGGTTCATCGAACATCTGCCAGTACCTCACCAACATCCACACCGATCCGTGAAACGAACGACGGGCCGGCAGTGGAGGCGAGGGGAATCGAACCCCTGACCTCTTGAATGCCATTCAAGCGCTCTCCCAACTGAGCTACGCCCCCGAGCGCGGTGCACCAGAGCCGCGACAGGAACCAAAGAAGCTATCCGAGGGTAAGTCAGAGGTCAAGCGGAAAAACTGGCGTTTCTGCCGTTTCGCCTTATCTTAGGGCTCGCTCCAACCACTCCCGAAAGCTCGCCGGATCGCCACCGCGGTCCAGGATCCCATAGCAATGGCCACCGAAGTCAAGAAGCGCAAGCGCCGCACCGCTCCCGCCGGGATCGCCCCGAGCGAGCCGGAGCGCGACATCCTCGATCAGTACCTCTACGAGGTCTCCACCTACCCGCTGCTCAAGGGCAACGAGGAGATCGAGGTCGCGCGGAAGATCCGCGCCGGTGATCCGGACGCGCTCCAGGAGCTCGTCAAGCGCAACCTGCGCTTCGTCATCTCCGTCGCCAAGAAGTACCAGAACCGGGGCCTTCCCCTCATCGACCTCATCGGCGAGGGCAACGTCGGCCTGCTCACCGCCGCGCGGAAGTTCGACCCCGATCAGGGCGTCAAGTTCATCTCGTACGCCGTGTGGTGGATCCGCCAGGCGATCCTCTCGTCGCTCGCCCGTCAGGGCCGCACCGTCCGCGTGCCGCTCAACCGCACCGCCGACCTCTCGCGCATCATCAAGGCCTCGGAGATCCTCCGGCAGAAGCTCCGCCGCGAGCCGATGCCCGAGGAGCTCGCGCAGCTCACCGGCCTCTCGGTCGACGTCGTGCAGTCGCTCGCCGCGCTCAACACCGGCGACGTCCGCCTCGACGCCCCGATGGATCCGGACGGCGACCGCTCGCTCATCGAGCGCTTCGTCGCCGACGAGATGCCCGACACCGAGGAGGAGGCGATGAACCGCTTCCTCAACGACGAGATCGAGCATGCGCTCAGCACGCTCCCGCCGCGCGACGCCAAGGTCCTCCGTCTCTACTTCGGGCTCGAAGGCGGCCGCGAGCACACGCTCGAGGAGATCGGTTCGATGCTCGGCGTCACGCGCGAGCGTGTGCGTCAGCTGCGTGACCGGGCGCTCAAGCGGCTCCGTGAAGGCGATGTGGGGCGCGCGCTCGGGAGCTTCGCAGCGTAGACGCGCGACGAAGGCCGACGGATGAAGGGGGGCGGCCCATGCGGGCCGCCCTTTCCTTTACACGCCTGTCGGAATGTCACTGGATGCGGCGGCGCGCGATTCCGCCCATATTCACTTTCATCCTCCATCCTTCAGCCTTCATCATCGCTTGATCCGCTTCGACAACATCCACAAAGCCTTCGGCGAGAACCAGGTGCTCCGCGGTTTCTCCCTCGACGTCAGCGAGGGCGAGACCATGGTGATCATCGGGTTCTCGGGCACGGGCAAGTCGGTCGCGATCAAGCACATCGTCGGGCTCCTCGAGCCGGACGAGGGCTCGGTGCATGTCGACGGCGTGGAAGTGGGGGCGCTCACGCGGCGCGAGCTCTATGCGCTGCGCTCGCGGATCGGGTACGTCTTCCAGTTCGCCGCGCTCTTCGATTCGCTCACCGTCGCCGAGAACGTCGCGATGGGACTGCGCAAGCAGGGGCTCCTGAGCGAGGACGAGATCCACGAGCGCGTGCGCGAGGCGCTCGAACTCGTCGACCTGGACGAGACGGTCGGCTCGAAGCTCCCGGCCGAGCTCTCGGGTGGCATGCGCAAGCGCGTCGGCATCGCGCGCGCGATCGCCCTGCGACCGAAGTACCTGTTGTACGACGAGCCGACCACGGGACTCGACCCCGTGACGAGCGCGATCATCGACGCCCTCATGGTCCGCATGCAGAGACAGCTCGGCGTGACCGGCATCGTGATCACGCACGACATGCGCAGCGCGTACACCGTCGGCACGCGCATCGCGATGCTCTACGAGGGCACCGTGCGCCAGGTCGGGACCGTCGACGAGATCAAGCACTCCACCGATCCGATCGTGCGGCAGTTCATCGAAGGCCGAGCCGAGCTCGGCCCGGTCGACGAGCCGATGGTCGGGGCGGGCACTCCCGCCGCGACACCGGCGGCGTGACGAGAGAGCGGCGGCTCC
>JAYTNC010000237.1:0-25063 GCA_043748515.1 Gemmatimonadota bacterium
CATGCCCCGACTCCTGGCCGAGCCGGTTGAACGACTCGAAGAGCCGCGCCTGCTGTGCGGGCGCGAGCCCTTCGCCGGTGTCGGTGACCGTGATGCGCACGAGCGCGGCATCGGGCCGCGTGCATCCGACCGTGACCGTCCCGCCGTGTCGGTTGTACTTGATCGCGTTGGAGAGGAGGTTGATCAGGACCTGCTTGAGCCGCGTGCGATCGGCGTGCACGATCACCGGCGGATCGAGCGGCGGCAGGTCGAGCGTGACCGCGCGCCGGCGCGCGAGATCGGACATCATGTCGCGGCATTCGGGGAGCAGATCGTTCAGGCGGACCGGCTCCATGAGCGGCGTGAGCCGCCCCGACTCGATCACCGCCAGGTCGAGGATCTCGTTGATGAGCGCGAGCAGGTACCAGCCGCCCTGCAGGATCTGCGTGAGGCTCGCGCGCTGCGAGTCGCTCGGCGGCGGCGTCTCGGACTCCATCAGCTGCGCGAATCCGATGACCGCGTTGAGCGGCGAGCGCAGCTCATGACTCATCCGCGAGAGGAACTCCGACTTGGCGAGACTGGCCTGCTCGGCCACCGCGCGCGCATGTTCGAGTTCGACGTTCTTCTCGCGCATCACGTCCGCCATCGCCTTCAGCGCGAGGTGGTTGCGCACGCGCGCACGCACGATCGGCGCGCTCGCCGGCTTGACGATGTAGTCCACCGCGCCCAACTCGAGTCCCTTCCGCTCGTCCTCCTCATCGGTCCGCGCCGTCAGGAAGATCACGGGGATGCTCGCCGTGCGGGGATCGGCGCCCAAGCGGCGGCACACTTCGTAGCCGTCCATCTCCGGCATCATGATGTCGAGCAGGATCAGGTCGGGCGGCGTGGCGGAGCACGCGATGCGCAGCGCCCGCTCGCCGCTGTTCACGGCCCGCACGCGGTACGCGTCCTTGAGCATCCCGTGCATCAGCGTGAGGTTCTCGGGCGAGTCGTCGACCACGAGGATGGTGGCGCTCGTCACGGGTACGGCGATCGCTTCGGCAACGGCGGTCATGCGCGCGCCTCGCGCGCGGCGCGCAGCGCCTCGAGCGCGGCCTCGGTGTCGAAGGCGCGGATGTCGGCCTCGATCGTGCGGAACTCGCGCGGGAACGCCGAGTGCAGCAGGTCGGCGTGCTCGGAGAGGTGCTCACCGGCGCCGGCATCGTCGCTGGCGAGCAGCAGCTCGAGTCGGTCGCAGGCGGCGTCGAGCGCCAGGCGGTCGACCGCGACCTGCGCCGGAGCGGACGCTGCGGGGAGTCGCTGGTCGAGCGCGGCGACGAGCGTCGCGAGCGGCGTCTGCAGCGCGTCGAGCCGCGCGTTCACCGCGGCGCGCGGAAGCCTCTCGCGGATCGCGGACTCGAGCGCCTGTGAGAGGTCGAGCACGACGGTCGCACCGATGTTCGCGGCGACGCCCTTGAGTGTGTGCGCGTGGCGCTCCGCCGAGTCCCAGTCATTGACGTCGAGGGCCTGGCGGGTCGCGGTCACGGCATCGCGCTGCCCGGTGACGAAGCTGCGCAGCATCGAGAGATAGAGCGCGCGCTTGCCGAGTCCGTGGCGGAGGCCGAGGACCGTGTCGAGTCCGTCGATCCCAGTGGGGACATCGTCGTTGCTCGCCGCGGCGACAGGCTCGCCCGCAGGCGCAGCGACAGGAGCAGCGACGCCGCCGGCCACAATAGGGCGCCCGTCGGACGCGAGCCGTCGCGGTGCGACCCAGGCGAGCAGCGCGGTCCAGAGATCCTCCGGCTCGATCGGCTTCGCGACGTGCGCGTTCATCCCCGCGGCGAGGCAGCGGTCGCGGTCCGCCCGCATCGCGTTGGCGGTCATCGCGATCACCGGCAGGTCGCTGTAGCGCGCGTCCGCGCGGAGTTCGATCGTGGCGGTCACGCCGTCCATCACCGGCATCTGCATGTCCATGAGCACGGCGTCGTACCGCGCGCTCCGGATGCGCTCGAGCGCGATCCGGCCGTTCTCCGCGAGATCGACCACGAACCCCGCGTCGCGGAGCAGCTCGGTCGCGACCTGCTGGTTCACCTCGTTGTCCTCCACGAGCAGGATGCGCGCGCCCATGATCGCGGCGAGTCGGTCGAGCGTCTCGAGGCGCACCTCACCGGTCGTGCGCGGCCGGTCGCCCGCACTGCCGAGCAGGCGCGAAAGGCCGTCGAAGAGGGCCGACGCGCTCACCGGCTTGATCAGCACGCCCTCGATCCCGACCTCCTCGGCGCCCTCGATCACCTCTTCGCGGCCGTACGCGGTCACCATCATCATGTGCGGCATCTGTTGCAGCGGGAGCTTGCGCAGCCGGCGAGCCGTCTCGATGCCGTCGATGTCGGGCATCTGCCAGTCGAGCAGCACGATGACGTACGGCTTCCCCTGTCGGTCGGCGCGCGTGACGGCCGCGATCGCCTCCGCTCCGCTCTCGACCTGGTCTACATGGAAGGTCAGCGACACGAGCAGTTCGCTCAGCACCGAGCGCGCGCTCGCGTTGTCGTCCACCACGAGGACGCGCAGCCCGCGGTGCTCGACGGTGAGCGCAGCGGGCCGGGCGTGTCCGGCGCCGATGCCGAAGCGCGCCGTGAACCAGAAGGTGCTTCCTTCGCCGGCGACGCTGTCGACGCCGACCTCGCCGCCCATGAGCTCGGCGAGCTTCTTGGAGATGACGAGGCCGAGGCCGGTGCCGCCGAATCGGCGCGTCGTCGAGGCGTCCGCCTGTGAGAAGCTCTGGAAGAGCCGCCCCATCTCCTCCCCGCTCAGTCCGATCCCGGTGTCGCTCACCGCGCAGTGGAGGACCACCTCGTCGTCGGTCCGCTCCAGGACGCGGATGGCCACGTCGATCTCCCCCCGCTCGGTGAACTTGACCGCGTTGCTGCCGTAGTTGATGAGGATCTGCCCCAGCCGCAGCGGATCGCCGACGAGGGTCGCCGGTACGTCCTTTGCCACGTCGAACACGAGTTCGAGTCCCTTGGTGCCGGCCTTCGTGGCGATGAGCGCGGCCACGTTCTCGAGCACCTTGTCGAGCGTGAACTCCGTCGACTCCACGGTGAGCTTGCCCGCCTCGATCTTGGAGATGTCGAGGATGTCGTTGATGATGCCGAGCAGGTGGCGTGCCGAGTCCTGGATGGTGCGGAGGTTCTCGCGCAGGCGTGGCGAGAGGTCCGACTTGAGGACGAGATACGACATGCCGATGATCGCGTTCATCGGCGTCCGGATCTCGTGGCTCATGTTGGAGAGGAACTCCGACTTGGCGAGGTTGGCGCGGTCCGCCTCGATGCGCGCGAGATCGAGCGCAAGGTTCGTGTCGCGCAGGGCCTGCTGCGCGGCGTATTCCTCGGTGACGTCGCGGAACACGAACACGGCGCCGACCACGCGGCCGTCGCGATCGCGGATCGGGGCGCAACTGTCGGCGATCGGGCACTCGCTCCCGTCGCGCGAGATGAGCACGGTGTGGTTGGCGAGGCCCTGCAGCGTGCCCTTGGCGAGCGTCTCCGCCACCGGGATCGCCGCCGGCCGCCGCGTGTCGGCGTTCACGAGCGTGATGATCTCGTTCACGTGGCGCCCCATCGCGAGCGCGTGCGTCCAGCCGGTGAGGCGCTCCGCGAGCGGGTTGAGCTGCGTCACGAGGCCCAGGTCGTCGGTCGCGACCACCGCATCGCCGATCGAGTCGAGCGTCACCGCGAGCCGCTCCTCGCTCAGCTGCAGTGTGGTGTTGGCGTGCTGCAACTGCCGCCCCGTCTCCTCCTGCAGCGTGAGCAGGCGCTGCGTCTCGGCGTGCACCACGTTGCGCTCCCGCTGCTTCGCCTCACGCGAGAAGAAGACCGCGAATGCGACCGCGCTGAGCACCGCGAGCACGCAGATGGCCACGAGCAAGGCCGCGAGCCGGCGCAGCTGCCGCTGGAAGTCGGCCTCGTGCCCGAGTTGCGCCGCCTCCTCGATCTCCATGAAGGCGCGCATCTCCACGCGCATCGCGTCCATGAGCCGCATGCCCTCGCCGGCGCCCGCGAACCCTGCCGCCGCGTCGAGTCCCCGCGTGCGCCGCACGTCGATCGCCTTCTCGACGTGGGCGAGCCGGGCTTCCATGAGCGGCGCGAACATCGCGAGGTGGGCGTCCGCCGTCGGGATCGTCGTCAGCGCGCGCAACGCCACCAAGTCCGGCGCGAGGTGGTCGCGGACGGCCTCGTACGGCTCGAGGAACCGGTCCTCGCCCGTCAGCAGGAAGCCGCGCATCGCGGTCTCCGCGTCCTTCACCCCGGAGAAGAGCTCGCCGGCGCGGTTCAGGACCAGCCGCGAATGCTGCCGCGCGATCGCCGAGGACTCGATCCGGCGGAACGTCGCGAAGGCGACGCCGATGCCCAGCGCGACAAGCGTGGCCGCGCCCGCGATCCAGCCGGTCAGGCGATGTGTGGACTTCACGGGGGGCGGTCTGCACCGCAGGTGGGAGGTATACGGCCTAATGATCGTGACCGGCTTCCCCGGGCTGGTATCGCACAGAGTGACTAGCCCCGCCCGCCCCGGGGCCGCCGACGGCTACGGCCGCGCCAGCTTCTCCAAGAAGACCTTCCGCGCCTTCGCCACCTTCGGCGCGACCACCACCGCGCAGTACGGGTTCTGCGGATTCCGCGCGAAGTAGTCGTCATGCACCGCCTCGGCCGGCCAGAACCGCTCGAGCGCGTGGACCTCCGTCACGATCGGCGCGTCCCAGTGCGCCTGCGCCGCCGCGAGCTGCTCGCGCGCCAAGCGCTCCTGCCCGGGCGAGTGCGTGAAGATCGCCGACCGGTACTGCGGCCCCACGTCGTTCCCCTGCCGGTCCTTCGTGGTCGGGTCGTGGATGGTGAAGAAGACCTCGAGCAGCTCGGCGTACGAGATCAGCGCCGAGTCGAAGGTCACCTGCACCACCTCCACATGCCCGGTCTTCTTCCCGCAGACCTGTTCATAGGTGGGATTCGCCACGTGGCCGCCGGAGTAGCCGCTCTTCACGCCCAGCACGCCACGCAGCTCCAGGTAGACCGCCTCGAGGCACCAGAAACAGCCGCCGCCGAGCGTGGCGACCTCGTGCACGCCGGGCGTGACCTGCGCGCCGGCGCTCACTTGCCCTCCGCCGTGCGACGCGCCTGTTCCTCGAAGAGCGGCACGAACTGCTCGTAGCCGTCGGCCGCGAGCGTCTCCACCGGGATGAAGCGCAGCGCCGCGGAGTTGATGCAGTAGCGCATCCCCGTGGGCCCCGGGCCGTCGTCGAAGATGTGCCCGAGATGCGAGTCGCCGCCGGCCGACCTCACCTCCGTCCGCACCATGAAGTGCGAGGCGTCGCGCAGCTCGGCCACGTTCTGCGGCACGAGGGGCCTGGTGAACGAGGGCCAGCCGGTGCCGGAGTCGAACTTGTCGAGCGACGAGAAGAGCGGCTCGCCCGAGACGACGTCGACGTAGAGTCCGGGCTCGTGATGATCCCAGAACTCGTTGCGGAACGGCGGCTCGGTCGCGCTGCACTGCGTGACCTGGTACTGCATGGGCGAGAGCTTCTCGGCGAGTGCGGGATCGGCGGGCTTCTGCTTGGTCATGAGTGCGGGGCGGGGCTGGGGTTCGCGGCCGGAGCGGGCGGTGCGCGGCCCCGATGACGTCCTTCTGTGGAATCGCGCGGGGGAAGCGAAGGTTCCGTGCGGGTCGGCTGGACGGATCTGCTCGACCGGTCAGAAACAGCCCCGCAAATCCGAATATAGGCCGAATGAAGGATGCGACTTGTCGAACGTCTGTTCTGTAAAGAAGCTGTGAAACCTAGTGGCCTGGCTTGCGTTGTATGCAAGCGGTCGCTTGCTTGCATGCAAGTGGTCGCTTGCGCTCAGAACGCCCTCAACAACACAAATGTCCGATCCGACTCGCCAACAGCTCCTCGAAGCCGCAGCCCGCATCTACGCCGAAGCCGGATTCCGAGGCGCCACTACGCGCCGCATCGCCGATGAAGCAGGGGTCAACGAAGTCACCCTCTTCCGCCTCTTCGGCTCCAAGGGCGCGCTCATCGCCGAGGCTATTCGCGCCCACACGCGCGTCTCGCCGGCCGAGCCGCTGCCCGCGGTCCCGGTCGATCCCGCCGCCGAACTCACCGCCTGGGCCTCGGCCGACCACGCGTTCCTGCTCGAGGCGCGCGGCATGATCCTCACCTCCATGGCCGAGATGCACGAGCGCCCCGAATGCGCCGAGCCCAACGCCGAGCATCCCATGGAGACCTTTCGCGATCTCACCGGCTACATCGAACGGCTCGCGGCCCATCGCTTCATCCCCTCGGCCGACGACGCGAAGGCGGCGGCCACCATGCTCAAGGGATCGATCTTCGCCGATGCCATGGGGCGTGACCTGATGCCTGAGATGTTCCCTCCCGTCGACAAGGCGCCCGCCGCCTACGTGCGACTCTTCCTCCGTTCGCTCGGCGCGACGGTCGCTCTGTTCCTGTTCGCGCTGCTGCCAGCGCTGCTGCCCACGCGCGCGATCGCGCAGCAGCCGGCGGCCGCGCCCGTGAGTGCAACACCTGCCGCGCTCTCCCTCGCCGAGGCGTTGCGCATCGCTGAGCGCAAGAGCGAAGGCGTCGCGATCGCCGGCGCCGGCGTCGTGCGCGCGCGCGGTCAGCAGGCGCAGGCCAACGCGCAGCGCCTGCCGCAGATCAACGGCAGCGCCGGCTACCAGCGCGCGATCCAGAACCAGTTCCAGGCGATCACCGAACGCTTCTCCGACCCGAACGACACGACGAGCGGCGGCGGACTGGCCGACTCGCCGATCGGCAGGATCTTCGCGGCGCCGAACACCTTCACGTTCTCGTTGAGCGCGACGCAGAACCTCTACACGGCCGGTCGCCTGCCCGCCGCGCGCGCCGGCGCGAACGCGGCGCGCAGCGCAGCAGACATCGCGTACGAGTCGTCCAAGGCACAGGCGGTGCTCGACGCGGCGCAGGCCTACTTCGACGCGGTGGCTGCGGACCAGTTCCTCGCGATCGCCGAGAGTTCGCTCGTGCTCACCACGCGCGCGCTCGCGCAGACGCAGCTCGCGCGCGAGGTCGGCTCGGCCGCCGAGTTCGATCTGCTCCGCGCCCGCGTGGCCCGTGACAACCAGCGCCCGCTCGTGATCCAGGCGCGCGGCGCGCGCACCACCGCCTACCTGCGCCTCAAGCAGCTGCTCGACCTGCCGCTCGCTGCGCCGCTCGAACTCACGACGCCCATCCGCGACGACGCGGCGACGGTCGCCGAGATCACCGGCCCCATCACGCTCGCCGACGAACGCACGCTCACGCCCGACACGAGCGTCGCCGCGCGCGCGACGGTGCGACAGGCCGAGGCGCAGGTGAGCGCGTCGGAGCAGGCGCTCAAGACCGCGCGCCTCGCGCGCATCCCCGCGGTGCAGCTCTCGAGCACATATCAGCGCTTCGCGTATCCGCCGGAGGGGACGTTCCTTCCCACGGCGCTCGATCTCTACTTCCCCAACTGGAACGTCACGCTCGGCCTCTCCTTCCCGGTCTTCACGGGCGGACGGCTGCGCGGCGATCGCCTCGTCGCCGAGGCCAACCTCACCGAAGCGCAACAGCGCCTGCAGCAGACGCGTGAGGGCGCTTCGCTCGACGCGCTGCTCGCGCTCACCGCGCTCGAGCAGGCACAGGCGGGGTACCTCGCCTCGGTCGGCACCGACGCGCAGGCCGCGCAGGCGTATCGCATCGCCGAGGTGCGGTTCCAGGAAGGGATCTCCACCCAGCTCGAACTCACCGAGGTGCGCGTCCAGCTCGAACAGGCGCGGCTGCAGCGTGTGAACGCCGCGCGCGACCTCGAGATCGCCAAGCTCCGCCTCGCGCTCCTGAAGGACCTCCCGCTCACCGCCGGAGGACGCTGACCATGACCGTCGCATTCATCAACCCGAGGAAGTCCCAGATGTCCCGTCGTGCCATTGGCCTCGCGTCCGTCCTCACCCTCACGCTCGCGGCCTGCGGCAAGAAGGACGCGACGGCCGATGCCCCGCCGGAAGTCACGGTGCAGGTGGGCCCCGAGGCGATGACCATCGCCGCGACCACGGTGCTCTCCACCGGACCGATCCTCTCCGGATCGCTGGTGGCCGAGCGCACGGCGCAGATCCGCGCCGAAGTGCCCGGCTCGGTCGTGCAGGTCTTCCATGATCCCGGCGCGCGCGTCGCGAAGGGCACGTCGCTCGCGAAGATCGACGACCGCGCGATCAACGATCAGTATCTCTCGGCGCGCTCAGGGCTCACTGCGGCGCAGACCGCCGCCGACATCGCCAAGCGCGAACTCGAGCGGGCCGAGAAGCTCGTGCAGGCCGGCGCGATCAGCGACCGCGACGTCGAGAACGCGCGCCGCGGGAATCTCGCCGCGAGCACCATGCTCGACGACGCCCGCGCGCGCCTCGCCTCGGCGCAGAAGCAGCTCGACGCGACGAACGTGCTCGCGCCGTACGGCGGTGTGGTGAGCGAGCGCTTCGTGAATCCGGGCGATGTCGTCGCGCCGGGCTCGCCGCTCTTCAACGTCGTCGATCCGGCGACCATGCGCCTCGAGGCGGCGGTGCCGGCCGAACAGCTGGCGGCGGTGCGCATCGGCGCGCCGGTGCGCTTCTCGGTGACGGGCTATCCGGGCCGCACCTTCTCGGGGACCATCTCCGCGATCAATCCCTCGGCCGATCCGCAGACGCGCCAGGTGCGCCTCTTCGTGCGCATCCCCAACGCGGGCAACCAGCTCGTCGCCGGCCTGTTCGCCGAAGGGCGCGTCGCGAGCAACTCGCGCGAGACGCTCACGGTGCCCGAGCTCGCGATCGACAACCGCGGCCTCGTGCCGACGGTGCTGCGCCTCAAGAACGGCCGCACGGAGAAGATCGAAGTCACGCTCGGCGCCAAGGACGAGGCGCAGGAGCGCGTGGAGATCACGGCGGGCGTGATGCCCGGCGACACGCTCCTCGTGGGACCGGCCCTCGGGATCTCGCCCGGGACGCCGCTCAAGGTGACGACGCCGGCTGATGCGAAGCCGGCGACGACTCCGCCGACCAACTGACCGCGAGGCGCCCCGAGTGTTCATCTCAGATTTCGCCATCAAGCGGCCGCTGATCACCATCGTCTCGATGGTGGCGCTGGTCGTGTTCGGGATCTTCGCGCTCTGGCAGCTCGAGACCGACGAGTTCCCCGACGTGCAGCAGCCGATCATCAACGTCGCGATCCCGTACCCCGGCGCGTCGCCGGATGTCGTGGAGCGCGAGGTGCTCGACCGCGTGGAGGAGGCCGTCAGCGGCATCTCCGGCGTCGACCGCATCATGGGCGCGGCGCAGGACGGCTTCGCGAACGTGACGGTCTACTTCGTCTTCGAGAAGGACCTGCAGCAGGCCTCGCAGGACATCCGTGACAAGATCAGCGCCATCCGCTCCGACCTCCCGGTGGAGATGAAGGAGCCGGTGCTCACGCGTTTCGATCCGGCCGACCAGCCGATCGTGCAGCTCTCGCTCAACTCGACCGCGCTCACGGCGCCGGCGCTCACGCGCATCGCCGACCCCGGCATCACGCGCGTGCTGCGCGGCATCCCCGGCGTGGCCGAAGCGGTGGTGGTGGGCGGTGTCGAACGCGAACTCACGATCGAGATCCGCCCGGCGGCGATGGAAGCCGCGGGCATCACCGTCGGGGAGCTCGTGGGCGCGCTGCAGGCGCAGAACCTCGCGGTCCCGGTCGGTCGGCTCAACGGCGCGATCGACGAACGCGCGATCCGTCTCAAGGGCAAGCTCGAGTCGCCGGAGGACTTCCTCCGGCTCGTGGTCGCGCAGCGCGGCGGCCGTGCGATCCGCTTGGGTGAGGTCGCCGACGCGCGCGACGGCACTGCCGAAGCGCGCACGGCGGCGATCTACAACGGCAAGGACGCCGTCGGCATCATGATCAGGAAGGCCAAGGGCTATTCGACGACCGACGTGAGCGAACGCGTGCTCGCGCAGGTCGATCTGCTCCGTCCGTCGCTCCCGGCAGGCACGACGATCGACGTCGTCCAGGACCGCGGCGAGCGTGTCACCGCCTCGGTCTCGAACGTGCAGAGCACGCTGATCGAGGGCGCGCTGCTCACGGTGCTGGTGGTGTTCCTGTTCCTCAACTCGTGGCGCTCCACCGTGATCACAGGCCTCGCGCTGCCGATCTCGGTGCTCGCGAGCTTCGTGGCGGTGTGGGCGTTCGGCTTCACGCTCAACACCATGTCGCTGCTGGGCCTCTCGCTCGCGATCGGCATCTTGATCGACGACGCGATCGTGGTGCGAGAGAACATCGTGCGACACGTCGAGATGGGGAAGGACCATTTCAAGGCGGCGCACGAGGGCACCGATGAGATCGGGCTCGCCGTCGCGGCGACGACCTTCTCGATCGTCGCGGTCTTCGTGCCGATCGGGTTCATGTACGGCCTCTCGGGCCAGTGGTTCAAGCCGTTCGCGCTCACGATCGCGTGCGCGGTGCTCGTCTCGCTCTTCGTGTCGTTCTCGCTCGACCCGATGCTCTCGGCCTACTGGCCGGACCCGGAACTCGAGGCGCACGAGCACCGCAGCTGGATCTCGCGGAAGCTCGTGATCTTCAACGACTGGTTCGACCGCATGGCGCAGCATTACACCGGCGTCATCGGCTGGGCGCTCGATCACCGGCTCGCGATGATCGGCCTCGCGACGATGAGCATGGTGGGCGCGCTCGCGCTCCAGTACTACTTCGGCGGTTTCGGGTTCGTGCCCGTCACCGACAACTCGGAGTTCACCATCCAGGTCGAGACCCCGCCGGGCTCCAACCTCGAGTACACGCGCATCAAGGCCGAGGAGGCCGCGCGGCTGGCGCGCGCGCATCCTGAGGTCCGCTACACGTTCACGACGATCGGCGCCGGCGGCGGCATGGATCCGTCCGAGGCGCTCGGCGCGGTCGATCTCGCGAGCGTGTACGTGCGCATGACGCCCAAGTCCGAGCGCGCGATCTCGCAGGACCACTTCGGCGCCCAGCTCCGCGAGGAAGTGAAGGTGATCGGCGGCGCGACCGCGGCGGTCTTCACCAACGGCTTCGGCGGTGCGATCAAGCAGGTGCAGCTCGAACTGCGCGGCAACGACGCGCGCCAACTGCAGTCCGTCGCCGACAGTGTCATGGCCGCGCTGCGTGCCATCCCCGGCGCGGTGGACGTCTCGCTCTCGACCAAGGGCCAGAAGCCCGAGCTCGAGATCGAACTCAATCGTGCGCTCGCCGGCACGCTCGGAGTCTCGGTCGGACAGATCGCGCAGTCGCTGCGTCCCGCCTTCGCGGGTGTCGATGCCGGTGACTGGATCGATCCCGCCGGCGAGAACCGGAAGGTCCGCGTGCGGCTCGCGCCCGAGGCGCGGACGCGCATCGCCGACATCGAACGCCTGCCGATCGCGGTCGGCGCGCCGGGCGGCCGCATGACCATGATGCCGCTCGGTCAGCTCGCGACCGTCTCGCAGGGCCTCGGTCCCGCGAAGATCTCGCACCTCGACCGCGACAACGTGATCGTCGTGCAGTCGAACATCGCGGGCCGTTCGCTCGGCGAGGTGACGAGCGAACTCACGGCGGAACTCGCGCGGCTGAACATCCCTGCGGGCGTCCGCTGGAGCTTCGGCGGCGAGGCGAAGGACCAGGCGCAGGTGTTCGGCGACATCCTCGCCGCGCTCGGCATCGCGCTCCTGCTCATGTACCTCATCCTCGTGATGCAGTTCGGCTCGTTCCTCGAGCCCATCGCGATCCTCGTCTCGCTGCCGCTCTCGCTCATCGGCGTGGTGCTCGCGCTGCTGATCACCGGCGACACGCTCAACATCATGTCGATGATCGGCGTGATCCTGCTGATGGGCATCGTCGCGAAGAACGCGATCCTGCTCATCGACTTCGCGAAGTGGGGGCAGGAGCAGGGGATGGACCGGCGCCAGGCGATCATCGAAGCGGGCCGTGTGCGCCTGCGGCCGATCATGATGACCACGCTCGCGCTCATCGCGGGCATGATCCCCGTGGCGCTCGGCATCGGCGAGGGGGCCGACTTCCGTGCCCCGCTCGGCCGTGCGATCATCGGCGGTACGATCACGTCGACCTTCCTGACGCTGCTCGTGATCCCGACCGTCTACGAGATCATGGACGACATGCGGCGGTGGGTGAGCGGGTTCTTCAGCTTCCCCGAGCGGCCCAAGACCGGGGAGTACGCGGTGCCTGTGCGGAAGTAGTTCCGCTGGCGGGGCCGGTAACTGCGACGGCGTTCACCACAGCGGCCAGAGGACACAGAGAAAGGCGATCGACTGCACAACGACGGGGGCCCGGCCAGAGATCTTCTCTCAGCCGGGCCCCCGTTCACTGCCGTTCTCTGTGTCCTCTGTACCTCTGTGGTGATCGTCGTTCAGCCAGTCACCGGGAGACTCACGGCCCAGACGGCGGCGCCATCGGCATCGGCATCTGCCGCGGACGGTGCGCCACGACCCACCGCTTCTGCGCGTCGGTGAACACCGACCAGATCGCGTAGTGCAGGTCGACCACGTCGACGCGCAGCGCGAGCGCGATCGGACGGGCCGTCACGAGGATCGCGCGGACCTCCTCACGCGTCGCACCGGCTTCGCGCGCCGTGCGCGCTGCCTGGAAGATCGCCTTCATGGAATCGAGCTGTGACGCATGCTCGGTCCGGAACGCCAGGCGGAGCGCGGCGATCGAATCGATCTGCACCTGGCTCAGCTTGATCGAATCGGGGAACGGGCGGCGGAACGTGCGGCCGTCGAACGGTCCGCGCGAGGGCTGCGTGCCCATCGTGCCTTCGAGCGAGGAACCGACCTCGCCGAACATCACGAGCGCGTAGTCCTCGTCGACCTGCGCGGTCGTGGGGGCGGTGCTCCCTTGGTCGCAGGCGGCGAGGACGAGCGTGGCGGCCAGGGCGGGGGCGATCAACTTACGAAGCATGTGCTGGACTCCTGTGTGGCGCAGGGCGCCGGTTGTCGCGGGGCAGGGTGGGGTCCACCGCGCGTTCACCGGGTTGGATGCCGGGTCGCTGAGAATGTTAAGCCGGTCCCCCGGGCCCTCCGCAACAGGGGTTTCCCGGAGTGACCCGGGTCACACGGCTCTCGCCGCCTCCCGGAGCAGCCGCCACGCCTCGGCCACGTGCGCTTCCTGCGTCCGCAGATTCCCGATAGCCACCCGAAGCACGTACCGCTCCCCGAGCTTCGTATGGGAGAGGAAGACCTTCCCCGTGGCGTTCACCCGGTCGAGGATCGCCGCGTTGTGGCGCTGCAGTTCCGCCTCGTCGGTCACCCCCTCGGGCCGGTGTCGGAAGCAGACCACCGACATCGGCACCGGGGCGAGCACCTCCCACCCCGGCTCCGCACGGACCCAGGCCTCGAGGCGCGTCGCGAGCGTGCAATGGTGGCGCAGCCGCTCGACCAGCCCCTCGAGCCCGAACGCCCGCAGCACGAACCAGAGCTTGAGCGCGCGGAACCGGCGGCCGAGCTGGAACGAGTAGTCGGACTGCGAGAGCGCGACGTGCTGCTCTCCCGTCTCGAGGTAGGCCGGCGTGAGGCTGAAGGTCCGCTTGAGCACCGCCGGGTGCTTCGTCCACAGCACCGAGCAGTCCATCGGCGTGAAGAGCCACTTGTGCGGATTCACCACGAACGAGTCGGCGCGCTCCACTCCTGCGAAGTGCGCGCGGTGCTCGGGCACCATCGCGAGCACGCCCGCATAGGCAGCGTCCACGTGCAGCCACATCCCTTCCTTCTCGCAGAGGTCCGCGATCGCCGGCACCGGATCGACGCTCGTGGTCGACGTCGTGCCCACCGTCGCCACCACCGCGAGCGGGCGATACCCGGCCGCTCGATCGGCCGCGACCGCCGCCGTGAGCGCATCGATCCGCATGCGATGCTGCGCGTCGGACGCGACGCGCACCACGTTCGAGGCGCCGAGCCCGAGAGTGATCGCCGCCTTGTCGACGCTCGAGTGCGCATGCTCCGAGCAGTACACGCGGAGCCGCGGCAGGTCGGCGCGCCCCGCCATTCCGCGGTGGCGGATCTCGAGCGCCGGATCGCGCTCGCGCGCCGCGGCGAGCGCCTGCAGCGTGGAGACCGAGGCGGTGTCGGTGATCATCCCGAACCACTCGGACGGCAGGCCCATCGCGTCGCGCAGCCAGCCCGTGGTCACGGTCTCGAGTTCGGAAAGGGCCGGCGAGGTGCGCCAGAGGATGCCCACCTGATTGAGCGCGGCGATCGCGAGCTCGGCGAGGATCCCCGGCACCGACGCCGTGTTCGCGAAGTACGCGAAGAAGCCCGGATGATTCCAGTGCGTGACGCCGGGCATGATCACGCGGTCGAGGTCGGCGAGGATCGTGTCGAGCGATTCCGCCCGCGCCGGCATCGCCGGCGGCAGCCCGCGCGCGAACTCGCCGGGAGCGAGACGCGACAGCACGGGGTACCGTTCAGGCGTCGCCAAGTAGTCGGCGATCCAATGCGCGAGCTCGCGCGCGTGACGCTCGAACTCCTCGGGCGAGAGATCGCCGGGCTCTACGACGGCACCGTGAGCGGCAACGTGGGTGACACGGTCGTCGAACGAGTCGGTAGGCACGTCGGTAGGCACGTCGGTATGCGGCTTGGAGTCGGTGGGACACGTCATGTGCGAAACGGAAATGGACCGGAGGTGGGACGTGAAGGCAATGGGTCGCACGACTTCGATCGGCGGGCGCGGAACGTCCGCGGGAGCGACCGCGGGAGCGACACATGTCGCGTGACGACCGACGGCTCGAGGCGGCAGTCGCACTCGGCATCATCTCCGCCGAACAGTTGGACGCGATCCGCGCGATCGCACCGGCACGCGGTCCATCGGCACGCGATCCATCGGCGCGCGATCCATCGACGCGCGATCCATCGGCGCCAGTTGCGGACGGTCCGAAGCCGGTCGCCGTGTTCAATGCCGCATCGATCGGCTACGCGCTCGGCGCGGTCACCGTCGTCGCGGCGATGACGTGGTTCCTCGCCGACCGCTGGAAGTGGCTCGGCGCGGGCGGCGTGCTCGTGGCGTGCGCGCTCTACGCCGCCGTCTTCCTCGGCGTGGCGCATGTGCTGCGACGCGAGGGCTACAAGGTCGCGAGCGGATTCGCGGTGCTGCTCGCCGTCGCGACGGTCGCCCCGTTCGTCCTCGCGACCAACGAGCTGCTGCACTGGTTCGAGCCCCTTCCGAGCATGGCATGCGGCTACCGCGACTTCGCCTTCTGGTCCTGCCGCGGCGAGGAACTGGTCGTCGAGCTCGCCGTCGCGGCGGCCGCGCTCGTCGCGCTGCGATACGTGCGCTTCTCGCTGCTCGTGCTGCCGCTCGCGGCGATCGCGGTGCGCATGATCTTCCACCTCTCCCACGCCTGGGGCCTCAACGGCACCGGCGACGCCGGCTCGGGATGGGTGTGGGTGATCGGCGCGAGCCTGCTCGTCGCGGCCGCCTACGCGACCGACCGCCGGCAGCGCGGTGACGAGGACTTCGCGCGTTGGCTGCACCTCGCCGCCGCGGCCTGCGCTGCGCCAGCGACGTTTCACCTGCTCTCGGCGACCGAGTGGTACCGGCACCTGCTCGTCGCGGGGGCGTTCGTCGCGTTCGCGCTGGCGCTCACCATGCGGCGGGTCGTGTGGATGCTGCTCGGGATGGGCTGGTTCGTGGGCTACGTGGTCTGGCTCGCGTCGGACGTCTTCAAGGATTCGCCCGCCTTCCCGATCCTGCTCGCCTCGCTCGGCATCGGCGTGATCATCGCGACGGTCTGGATCCAGCGGAACGCCGACATGCTCCAGCGGAGGTTCGGCACGGTGACGAGCGACGGTCGGCCCCGCTTCCCCGGTGGCGTGCCGCTGCTGCTGACGCCTGTGACGGTGGCGCTGCTCCTGCTGCCCTCGGCCCTGAGAGAGGACGAGGAGCAACGTCGCGTCCAGCGATGGGAGACGCACCGATTCATCCTGGCCGACCGGCGTCGACGGGCCAAGGCGGACTCGACCGAGGCCGCCGCGCGAGGGAAGGCACCCGTGCCCCCGCGCCCCGCGGATCCCGCGCGAAAGGAAACCCCGCTCCCTCCGCGGCCGTAGAAGAGCATGGATAATCGGACCGCCGCGGGGCATCCCCTCGCGGCGGCCACCTGTCTCGCTGCGGAGTCATGATGATTGCGGTCGGCTTGCTGTTGGCATTCCAGGTGTCGGTGAACGTCGACGTGAACCGGCAGGGCGCCTCGGGCGGGATCAGCGTGCGTCCGCCGCGCGAACGCATCGCGGTCACCGACGAGCACCGGCGCACCGCGTTCAAGGACGCCACGGCCCGCGACCTCCTGCTGCGCGCGCGCGAGTCGCGGCTGCAGCAGGACTCGATGCTCCTCTCCTACGACGTGAAGAGCTACCAACGCATGTCGGTCGGGATGTCGATCCGCGAGACGGCGCGCGACCGGCTCGCCTTCCGCACCGAGAGCGCGGCGCGGGTGCGTTGGCATCGCGCCACCGGCGCGCGGGTCGAGATGCTCGGTGCCCGCTCGGCCGCGCCGATCGTCGCCGGCGTCAAGGACGCGCAGGACGAGATCGAGGCGGATCAGGATCTCAACGACATGATGGCGATCCCCTACTACCCGGGGAAGGACGAGCTCTGGCTCTTCGAGATGATCGGCGGCTCCGGCGGCGACTCCGAGAGCGACGACGAAGGGCGCGCGATGCTCGTGCATCCTGTGGCCGAGGGGTCCGAGGCGTATTTCACCTTCGCGACCGGTGACTCGGTGCTGATGACGCTGCCTGACGGCACGCGGATCACGCTCCGCGAGATCCGCGTGATCCCGCGCGAGGCGCGCTGGAACCTCGTGGTCGGCTCGTTCTGGTTCGAGACCGAGCGGGCGCATCTCGTGCGCGCCGTCATGCGCTTCAGTGCTCCCATGGACATCTGGGAGACGGCGCAGGTGGAGGATCCCGACGTGAAGGACGACGTCCCGTGGGCGGTGCGGGGATTCCTCACGCCCATGAAGGCGGAGGTCACCGCGGTCACGATCGAGTACGGCCTCTTCGAGCAGCGGTTCTGGCTCCCACGCACACAGGGCGCGGAGGGCTACGCGCGCGTGAGCTTCATGCGCGTGCCGTTCAAGATCGAGGAGCGCTACCGCTACGAGAGCGTGAACGGCCTCGATCCGCTCCCGGTGATCCCAGAGCCGCGCTTCAAGTCGTCCAGCGCGCTCACCGACAGCCTCAAGGAAGCGGGCGCCGACTCGACCGCGATCCGCGAGTTCATGCGCGCGCACTACAAGATGCGCGACTCGGTCGAGAAGGCCGACCGGGCGGCGCAGTGCGCCGTGGGCGGCAGCTACGTGGAGTATCGCCGGCGCTACGACGGGTCGCTGCCGCTCGCGATCGAGGTCCCGTGTGACCAGCACAAGCTCGCCACCTCGAGCGAACTGCCGCCGTCCATCTATGACGAAGGCGAGGAACTCTTCGGCGCGAAGGAGCGCGGTGAGCTCATGCAGGCGCTCGACTTCGCGCTGCAGCCCGCGTGGGCGCCCCGCGCCCCGACGCTCGCCTGGGGGCTCGCGTACACGCGCTTCAACCGCGTCGAAGGCTTCGGCACGGGCGCGCTCGCGTCGGCCACGCTCGGCAAGGGCTACACGGCGTCACTGCTCGTGCGCGGTTCCGTCGCCGACGCGCAACTCAATGGCGAGTTCACGCTCGCGCGCAGCAACGGGCGCCGCGAGCTCCGCGGCACCGTCTACCGCCGGCTCGCGGTGAGCTCGGACTTCGGCGATCCGCTCTCGTTCGGCGCGTCGCTCGGCTCAATGCTCTACGCGCGCGACGAGGGCTTCTATCATCGCGCGTGGGGCGCGGAGCTCGCGGGCGAGCGTCCGTTGCGCGGGGGCGTGCAGTGGCGGCTCTTCGCGGAGCAGCAGTTCGCGGCACCGGTCGAGAACCGATGGTCGCTGTTCGGTGGTGCCAACGACGACCGCTTCCTCGGCAACGTCGCTGCGGACCAGGCGTGGCTCTACGGCGCCGCGGTGCGGTGGCGCGGGAGTCATGGGCTCGACCCGCAGGGCTGGCGTGTGAGCGGCGACCTGCGTCTCGAGGGCGCGGCGGTGGACTACGCCGTCGCACCGGTCACCGGTTACGACGCGGGCTACGGGCGCGCCCTGTTCGAGTCCACGCTCTCGCGCGGGTTCGGACGGTTTGCGGCCTCGCTCACCGGTGCTGCCGGTACGACCACCGGGACGGTGCCTGCGCAGCGGCACTTCTTCCTCGGTGGCTTGCAGAGCGTCCGCGGCCAGACGCCGGGCACCGGCTTCGGCCAGTCCTTCTGGTTGAGTCGTCTCGAGATCGGCGCCAACAACGCCGCATTCCGGCCCGTCGTGTTCGGCGACCTCGGCTGGGCCGGGGCGCGCGACGGCTGGAGCAGCATCGGCCGGCCCATGAGCGGCGCCGGCGTCGGCGTGAGCTTCCTCGACGGTCTGTTCCGGTTCGATGTCGCCAGAGGCATCTATCCGCGGGTGCAGACGCGTCTCGACATCTCGGTGGAAGCGCGTTTCTAACGATGGGCGCGCCGGCCAGTATCTGACCACCGCATAATGACGTGACGGGGATGCTTGCCAAACAGTCACGAGATGTGGCTCATTAACTGATCGTGTTCACGCCGCATCCTCCCGCACGAGCACCATCTGCAAGATCATCAGCCGCCACACGACGACTCGGTAGCGAACGCGGAGGTCCTGCGCTGGCAGGACCGGTACCGCGCGATCTTCATCTCGCTCATCGGGTTCTCCACGGTCACGCTCAAGTGGTTCGGCGTGATCGCGGCGGAGTCGGTCTTCATCGACCGTTTCGGCCTGCGGCCGGTGTTGACGATGGTGCTCGGGGTCATCATCGCCTATCTCGTGGGGCACCGTGCGCTGCAGTGGCACTTGCAGCGCGCGGGCCGCGCCGGCAACGGCTTCGTGATGGCGGCGATCGGCAGCGACATGTTCGCGCTCTTCGCGGTGGCCGCGCTCGTCACGCCGCCCGAGCATTTCGATCGCGCGCTGATCGTCTCGATCTTCACCGTGCAGCTCACCCAGATCTTCTTCGGGTGGTACGCGACGATCGCGAACCTCGTCTTCGTCGTGGTCGGCTATACGACGCTCGTCGCGCTCGCCGCCGACCGCGGCGCCGCGATCGTCCCGGGCGAAGAGCTCTGGACGCTCGCGCTGTACGCCATCGGCGTGCTCGTCTACGTCGGGTTGCAGGGCCAGGTCGCGCATCGCATGCGCACGCTCGTGAAGATCTTCACCAAGGCGCAGGAAGGCGACTTCACTGCCCGTTTCGACGAGGGCGCGGACCAGATGCCCGATCCGGTGACGGTGATCGGCCGCGCCTACAACCGGATGCGCGCGCATCTCGAGACGATCGTCCTCACCGACCCGCTCTCGGGCTGCTTCAACCGGCGTGGACTCAACCAGTTGGCCGAACGCGAGGTCTCGCGCGCGATCCGCGGCAAGAAGCATGTCGCCGTGCTCGCGATCGACGTCGACCATTTCAAGACGATCAACGACGACTACGGCCATCTCACCGGCGACGAGGTGATCCGCGAGGTCGGGCAGTTGCTCCGCGACACGGCGCGCGAGATCGACGTCGTCTCGCGCATCGGCGGCGAGGAGTTCGCGATCCTCGCGCCAGACTCCGGCGACGAGGGCGCACTGATCCTCGCCGAGCGCGTGATGCATGCCTTCCGCGAGCACCGCTTCCGTTCGCTGCCGCCCGACCGTCGGATCACCGCGAGTGTCGGCGTGGCCGCCGCGCCGGCGCGTGACGACGAGGTCGCGAAGACGCTCCTCGCGCGCGCCGACGAGGCTCTGTACGTGGCCAAGCGCAACGGCCGCGACCGCGCGGTGGTCTGGCACGCCGGCATGCGCGCGTTCGATGGCTCGAACGCCGGCCGGGCGCGGAAGTCGACGCCCGGGATGATCCGCGCGGTCGACTGACGTTCGTTCGACGCGCGCTGCCGGGTGCAGCGACGCGTCGGTGCGTCAGTCGAGCCGCAGCGTCCCTTCGCTCACGAGCACCGCGCGTCCCGCGACGCGCACCGCCGTCACCGCCCCGCCCGTCTTGTCGGCGCTCACGTCGAGCCGGCTCGCGCGTCCCATCTCGATGCCCTGGTCGACCGACCACGCGAACGAGCCGTCCTTCGGCTCCTTGATCGCGAGCCAGCCGCCGAAGGCCGCCACCGCGGAGCCCGTGGCGGGATCCTCGGGAATGCGGATGCCGGGTGCGAACATGCGCGCGCGCCAGTGGTGCGGGCCCTGCTCGGGATCCTTGGCCGCGACGAAGATCTCGGGCGCCCAGAAGCGCTGCAGCGTCTGCTCCCAGCGCTCGACGCGCACGCGCGCGCTCGCGAGGGCTTTGAGCGACTTGACCGGCACGAGCAGGAACGGGTAGCCGCACGAGACCGCCTGCGGTGACATCGCGCCACCCATGAGGTCGGCGGGTTCGAGCGAGAGGATCTCGGAGAGCGTGTTGAGCGTCGGCGTCTGCGGGCCGATCTCGGGGAGCTTCGCCACCGAGAGTTCGGCCCAGCATCGCGCCGGCGACTCCGTGCGCACGTCGACGTGCACGATCCCGACGCCCATCTCGAACGTGAAGTGTCCCGCGCCCTCGGGAAGCGCGCCCTCGGAGAGCGCGAGTGCCGCCGCCGTGCCGATCGTGGGATGCCCCGCGAACGGCACCTCGCCGCCCGGCGTGAAGATCCGCACGCGCCGCGTGTGCGCGGCGTCCTCGGGCGGATAGCAGAACGTGACCTCGGAGAAGTTGAACTCCCGCGTGATCGGCAGGAGCTGCCCTTCAGGGATGTCGCGCGCGTCGGGGAAGACCGCGAGCTGGTTGCCGCCGAAGACGGTGGAGGTGAAGACGTCCAACGTGAGGAAGCGCATGACTCAGGATGAAGGTTGAAGGATGAAGGATGAAAGTGAGGGCCGTCCTTCCGCCTTCATCCTTCAGCCTTCGTCCGAAGATGCACTATCCCATGAACGGATACTTGTAGTCATGCGGCGGCACGAACGTCTCCTTGATCGTCCGCGCGCTCACCCACCGGATCAGGTTGAGCTTGGAGCCCGCCTTGTCGTTCGTGCCCGAGCCGCGCGCGCCGCCGAACGGCTGCTGTCCCACCACCGCGCCCGTGCACTTGTCGTTCACATAGAAGTTGCCGGCGGCGTGCCGCAGCTTCGCGTGCGCCTCGCGCACCGCGTTGCGGTCCTGCGCGAACACCGCGCCGGTGAGCGCGTAGGGCGACGTCCGGTCGACGATGTCGAGCGTCTCGCTCCACTTGTCGTCGTCGTAGACGTACGCGGTCACGACCGGTCCGAAGATCTCCTCGCACATCAGACGGTACGACGGGTCCTTGGTCTCGATCAGCGTCGGCTCCACGAAGTACCCGACCCTGCCGTCCACGCCGCCGCCGGCGACGACGGTGGCATTCTGCTTCGCGTCGGCGAGGTAGCCGCTGATCCGGTCGAACGCCTTCTGGTCGATCACCGCGCCCATGAAGTTCCTGAAGTCGTTCACGTCGCCCATCTTGATGTCCTTGATCATCGCCGCGATGCGGTCGCGCACCTCGGGCCAGATCGACTTCGGCACATAGATGCGGCTGCAGGCCGAGCACTTCTGGCCCTGATACTCGAACGCACCGCGCACCACGCCCACCGCGAACGCGGTCACGTCGGCCGACGGATGAGCGATCATGAAGTCCTTGCCGCCCGTCTCACCGACGATGCGCGGATACGAACGGTAGCTCCCCATGTTCTTGCCGATCGTGTTCCACATACTGTTGAACACGCCCGTCGAGCCGGTGAAGTGCACGCCGGCGAGCGACGGATCGGTGAGCGCGATCTCGGAGATCATCGCCGGGTCGCCCGGCAGGAAGTTGATCACGCCCGGCGGGAGTCCCGCTTCCTGCAGGAGGCGCATGGTGTACCAGCCCGAGAGGATCGCGGTCGTCGCAGGCTTCCAGAGCACGGTGTTGCCCATCAGCGCGGGGGAGCCGGCGAGGTTGCCGCCGATCGCCGTGAAGTTGAACGGCGACACGGCGTACACGAAGCCCTCGAGCGCGCGGTACTCGAGCTGGTTCCACATCCCCGGCGCCGAGATCGGCTGCTCGGAGTAGAGGTCGCGCGCGAAGGCGACATTGAAGCGGAAGAAGTCGACCATCTCGCAGGCGGCGTCGATCTCCGACTGGAACACGGTCTTCGACTGGCCGAGCATCGTCGACGCGTTGATCGTGTCGCGCCACGGGCCGGCGAGCAGATCGGCGGCCTTGAGGAAGACCGCCGCGCGCTCCTCCCAGCTCCACTCCGACCACTCGGTCCACGCCTCGCGCGACGCCTTCACCGCGGCCCGCACGTCGTCGGCGGTCGCCTTGTGATAGGTCGCCGTCACATGGCCGTGCTTGTGCGGCGAGTGCGCTTGGGCGGTCTCGCCGGTGCGGATCTCCTTGCCGCCCACGACCACGGGGATCTCCGGGCACTCGGATTCCATCGCCGTGAGACGGGCCTGGAGCGACGCGCGCTCCGGACTGCCGGGCGCATAGCTGCGGATGGGCTCGTTGGCGTGCAGCGGGAGCTGGCGGACGCCGTTGGGCGAGAAGCTGGGCATCGTCGTCGGGGTGTGAGGGCGGAGACGGTCGAGGTGGAAATCTAATCCCGCGCCGGGTGATACTTCACGCATGCGCCTCCCCCCGACGGTCCCGGCACCTACGAACGCGCGCACTCGCCCTCTCGCGTTGGCGCTCGCGAGCGCGTTCGCGCTTGCCCTCTCGGCCTGCGTGCCGCAACCGGTCCGCTGGGACGAGGCGGTCGCGCGCAGCGACGGCACGCTCGCCGACACCGCGCGCCTCACGCTCAGCGACGCGGGCGTCTCGGGCTTCGGCGTCGCATGGACGCCCGCCGCCTGGCCCGTCGAACCGGGGCAGTGCGACGCCACGCGCCGCGCCGTGCAGGCGATCGGCGGCGAGGCGTACGCGAGCTGGTTCACGGCGCGCGCCGACTCGAGCGTGCTCCTCCGCGTCGCGCGCTCGGACGACGACGGGCGCACCTGGAACCCCGCCGTCACCGCCGACACCACCGACGTCGGCCGCACCGGATGCGCGCGCCCCACTCCGTTCATCTCCGCCGATTCGCTCAATGGCTACGTGCACCTCGCGTATCACCTCGTGGCGCGCGAGGGGGCCGGGCTCTTCTTCACGCATACCATGGAACGCGGCGCGCTCTTCCATGAGCCGGTGCCGATCGTCTACGGCGACCGGCCGTCGCGGGCCTCGGTCGCCTCGCGCGGCGACACGGTGATCGTCGCGTACGAGGACCCCAACAGCCGCCTGCCGCGGTTGGGACTCGCGCTCTCGCGCACGCAGGGGCACATATTCGAGGCGCGGCTGCCGGCCTCGGACGAGACCGGCGAGGCCCGCACGCCGCTCGTGGCGGTGCGCGGCGACCGGATCGTGGTGGCGTGGACGGCGACACAGCGCGGCGGCGGCACGCCGCGCATCGTCGTGCGGCAGGGGACCCTCGCGTGGTGAGGCACTGATGCGCGTGCTGCTGGCGGACGACGACGAGATGATGCGCGAACTGATCGCGGCGGTCCTCGAGGCGCAGGGCCACACGGTCGAGGCCTTCGTCGACGGCGACGCGATCTGGAAGGCTTTCAACGCGGCGCCGACGCCGCTCCTCGTGCTCGACTGGCAGATGCCCGGGGCCGACGGGCTCGAGGTCTGTCGCCGCATCCGCGGCCACGCCGACGGCGTGCACGCGTACATCCTCGTCGTCACCGCGCGCAACGGGCGGCACGACCTCGACGCGGTGCTCGACGCGGGCGCCGACGACTACCTCTCCAAGCCGGTCTCGCCTGAGGACATCATCGCGCGGCTCCGCATCGCCGAACGCCGCATGGGGATCGCCGCCGCGCGCCGCACGGCCGAGGCGGAACTGCAGCGCGCGCGCTATCTCGCCGGCGTCGGCGAACTCTCGCTCGCGCTGCAGCACGAGATCAACAACCCGCTCGCGGCGCTGCTCACCAACAGCGCCCTCGTCGCGAGCGGTATCCTGCCGCCCGCCGAGAGCGCGGCGAGCCTGCAGGTGATCGACCAGCAGGCGCGGCGCATCGCGGCGGTGGTGCGCCGGCTCAACGAGATCGAGGATCCGCGATCGGTGGAATACCTGAAGGGAAAACTCATGGTGGACCTCGCGCCCAAGGACCCGCCGCCCGTGCCGCCCACCTCGCAGGAAGACGCGCGATGAGCGCGCGCATCCTGGGCGTGCATCCGGCCGACGACGGCGGACTGCCGTTCGCCGTGCACCGCGCCGCCGCCGCCGGCGCGCGTGCGCTGCAGGTATTCACGGCGCCGCCCACCTATTACAACGAGAAGGTCTCGCTCAAGCCGGACAAGGCCGCGAAGGTGCACGCCGCGCTCGACGCCGCAGGGATCGCGCGCCACCATGTGATGGTGCACGCCGCGTACGTGCTCAACACCGCCTCGCCCGAAGAGGAGAAGGCGCTGCGCGCGCGGGCCGGTCTCGCGAAGGAGCTCGAACGCACGACGGTCCTCGGCGCGTGGGGCTGCTGCTTCCACCCCGGCTCGGCCGGCGACGGCGACCCCGCGGAGGCCGCGGTGCGCGTCGGCCGCGCGATCGTGCACGCGCTCGAGAGCGTGCCCGAGGTGAACGGCACGCGCGTGCTGATCGAGAACACCGCCGGCGCGGGCCGCACCATGGGGCGCGCCGCCGAGGAGATCGCGCTGATGCTCGCGCAGGTGCCGCCGGCGCTGCGGCATCGCACGGGATACGGGCTCGACACCTGCCACTTGTTCGCCGCCGGGCACGACCTGCATTCGTCCCGCGATGCACAGCGCGCCCTCCTCGCGCACTTCGAACGCACGATCGGGGAGCGGCCGTCGTTCCTCCACCTGAACGACAGTCAGCATCCGTTCGCGTCGAACAAGGACCGGCATGCGCTGATCGGCGAGGGCGCGATCGGCGCGGAGCCGTTCCGGTGGCTGCTCAACGACCCATTCTCCGAGGGGATCCCGCTCATCCTCGAGACGCCGTCAGAG
>JAYTNC010000238.1:0-1547 GCA_043748515.1 Gemmatimonadota bacterium
CCGAGGCGTGGAGCAAAGCGGTCGCGCTCAATCTCGACAGCGTGGTGAATCTCACGCGCGCCGTGCTGCCCGGCATGAAGGCCCGGAAGTGGGGCCGCATCCTCAACGTCACGTCGATCGCGGTGAAGCAGCCGGTGGACGGCCTGATCCTGAGCAACAGCGTGCGCGCCGCCGTCACCGGCTTCGCGCGCTCGCTCGCGAACGAGGTCGCGCCGTTCAACGTGACGGTGAACAACCTCATGCCGGGCTACACGCGCACCGAGCGGCTCGACGGGCTCGCGGCGCACAACGCGAAGTCCAAGGGGATCACCACCGAGCAGGCGTTCGGCGCGTGGGAACAGCAGATCCCGATGGGGCGCGTGGGGGAGCCGGCGGAGTTCGCGGCGCTCGCGGCGTTCCTGGCGTCGGAGCGGGCGAGTTACATCACGGCGCAGAGCATCGCGGTCGACGGCGGGTGGATCCGCTCGCTTCTGTAGTCCGAGCCGCACCGGCACGGGCGCGCGCCGCTCATCCGCACAAGCATTCCGGTCTCCGAGCGGGCCTGGTCAGGCATCGTTCGCTCCGCTCCTGGGTACGAACACGTTCGCATTATGATGTCGGAACTCGCTACCATTGAGACATCCCCCACTGGAGGAAGCATGCGTATCACCATCCTCGCCCTCGGCGCGGCGCTCGTTGCCGCACCGCTCTCGGCCCAGGCGCCCGACAGCGCCGCCATCAAGCTCAGGCAGCGGATCGACGCCTGGGTCAACCTCCCGCAGAAGACCGATGAGGCCCGTCGCGCCGGCGTGCCCGACGGCTCGCTGCAGAGCATCCTCGACATCCTCCGCAAGGGAGACGTGACCCCGCAGGAAGCCACGTCGATCCTCGACGTCGAGACCGAGGCGGTGCGTGAGCACGGCCCGACCGACAACTTCGGCGCGTTCGTGCAGGCGCAGCTCGCGGCCGGCAAGCGCGGCCAGGAACTCGCCGCGGCGATCCGCGCCGAGCATCGGCTGCGCGGCAAGGGCAAGCCCCACGCCAAGCGCGCAGGCGAGGACCGCGATCGTGATGACGATTCGCGCGGCAAGAGCCGCAAGCCCGACGATGACTCGAGCAAGGGCAAGCGACCGGAGAATCCGGGCGCCAAGGCCAAGCGCCCCATCTGACCGGACACCCACCATGACCAGACTCCGACTCATCCCGGCCGCCGCGCTCCTCGCGCTCGCCGCCTGCGGCGGCGAGACCGCCAAGTCCGAAGCCGAACCCGCGGCTCCCGTCGAGCAGAACGACGCCCAGCGTGCCGCGACGATCGCACTCGCGCTGCAGGCCAAGCCCGACAAGATCGATTCGATCCTCGCCGCGAACATGCTCACCGCGGCGCAGCTCGAAGCCCTCATGTTCCGCGTCGCGCAGGACTCGACGCTCAGCGCCGAATACAGCCGCCTCACGGTGCGCTGAAGCACCCTACGCGCACGAAGTCGGGGAACTCCACCGAGTCCTCGATCGTGAGACGGAGCCGTCGCACGCGCGACGGCTCCACGCGTTCCAGGCGACGGAATCCGATG
>JAYTNC010000239.1:0-2847 GCA_043748515.1 Gemmatimonadota bacterium
CCGCAAGCGCATCCTGCCCTGGTCCGAGACGTTCATCGGTGCGCAGGCGGGCGCCATGACGCGCTACGCGCCGGTGCTCGCGGGCTACCATCGCGACCCGAGCGGTGCCGCACTCGTAGCGGGGATGCCGTGCGTGCTGCTGGACGAGCAGAGCGCCTTTCCGGCGCTCGAGAAGTTCCTGCTCAAGCGGTTCGAGCGCTTGCCGCCGCGATGGGGCCGCGCCATCGCCGCCCAGGCGCCGCGCGTGGTGCACGCCCACTTCGGCTCGAGTGTGGTACCTGGACGCTTGATCGCGCGCGAACTCCGCGTGCCGCTTGTGGTCACTTACCACGGCATGGACATCACGGTGCGCGCTGGCTCGGCCGCCGAGTTGGCGCGCCGCGCCACCGCCTTCGAGTCGGCGCGCCGCGTGATCGCGGTCTCCGAGTTCATCGCCGGTATGGTCCGCGCGGCCGGCTGTCCGCCGGAGAAGGTCGTCGTCCACTACATCGGCGTGGATACCACGCATTTCTCTCCCGGCATCGCGCCCCGGGCGCCGTATCGGGTGCTCTTCGTCGGTCGGCTCGTCGCCAAGAAGGGCGTGATCCACCTCGTGCGCGCCATGCGCGATGTGCAGCGCGCGGTCCCCGAGGCGGAACTCGTGGTCGCCGGTGATGGCGACCTCCGCGCCTCGCTCGAGCGCGAAGCGAGCGCCGTCGGCATCAAGGCCACGTTCCTCGGTGTGCGCACGCCGGAGCAGGTACGCGATCTCATGCGCACAGCCACTGTCGTCGCGGGTCCGAGCATCGCCGATGCGCGAGGCAACAACGAGGGACTCGGGATGGTCTTCATCGAGGCGCAGGCCTGCGGCACTCCGGTGGTGGTCTCGACCTCCGGCGGTGCGTCGGAGGGTGTCGCGCATGGCGAGACGGGCCTGCACTTCGCCCCAGGCGACGAGACCGCGCTCGCCGAGCACCTCGTCGCGCTGCTGCGGGACCCCGAGCGGCGTGCGCGGATGGGTGCCGCGGCGCGGCGCCACGTCACCGCGCGATTCGATCTCAGGACCCAGACGGCGCGCCTCGAGGACATCTACGACGCCGTGACCGTGCGCTGACGCGTGTCGCTGGTGAACCCGAGGGTGCTACATTACGCCGGTCCGCTCGAGTCGCTCCGATGCCACCGCCGTCCCCCGCACGGCCACTTCAAGGTCCCGCCCGGTGCAAGATCCCTACTCCCCCCGCGACTACTGGGAACAGCGACTGTCGGGTTCGTTCAACCTGAGAGGTGTCGGTCACAAGAGTTTCAGCGAGTCGTACAACGACTGGCTCTACCGCCGCAAGGCGCGCTGTCTCACCAAGGCGCTCGACGGCGTGACGGTGCAGGGCGCGACGGTGCTCGACATCGGCTGCGGCACCGGGTACTTCGTCGATCAGTACCTGAGGCGCGGCGCCACGGTGCGAGGCATCGACATCACCGAGGTGAGCATCCGCCAACTTCGTGAGAAGTATCGCGGCCGGTTCGACACGCAGGACATCGCGGCGGCGGACTTCGTGTCGGAAGCGCCGGTGGACATCGTGAACATGTGGGACGTGATGTACCACATCGTCGATCCGGCGTCGTACGAGCGGGCGCTGGCCAACATCGCGCGCAGCCTCAAGCCGGGCGGACTCTTCCTCTTCACCGACTGGTTCGGCGCACCGGCGGACCATCGCATCGCCGCGCACGTGCAGGGGCGGTGCCTCGCGACGCACACGCAACGACTGGGCGCGCTCGGGTTCACCCTCGACGGGCTCCATCCGCTCTACCACATGCTCAACACGCGGCGTCTCGGCGCGCTCGACGACCTCCTCGCGCCCGTCTACTACCTGCTCGACAACCGTGCGATGCGCGTGTCGAAGGAGAACCTCTCGCTCGCCGTCTGGCGGAAGGGTGTAGCGTAGTCCGGCATCGGTCGCGTCGCGCAGGAGAGATGGCGGCCGATTCCGCCGCCGCGGCGCTTGGCCCACACGTCCTTCCGCAGCGCCTTCTTCGTCGGCCGGCTCGTCGAGAAGAGGGGCATGATCCACCTCGTGCGCGCGAGGTCGCGCAGATCGAGCGGGTGTACGACGAGGTGCGCGCAACGATCACGCGCCCGCCGCAGTAGACATCATTGAACAGGCGCACCGAGCGCCGCATGGCGCCGCCTCAGACCGCTCCCTCGATGACCACGCTCTCCACTCCGACCCGCACGCTCGCCTCGGCCGCCCTCATGGTCGCAGCGGTGCTCGCGCGACCGTCGGTGGCGGGCGCCCAGGCCGGCGTCGCGCGCGACACGGTCGCACAGCGGATCGAACCGCAGACGGTGAAGGTCGAGCGCGGCGGCATCGTGGTGGGCGGCTCGTCGGTCTTCGTCGTGAGTCTCGATTCGGCGCGCGGGCAGGCGGCCCCTTCGCTCGCGGACATGTTGCGCGCGGTCCCGCTCATGCTCGTGCGCACCAACTCGCGTGGCGAGGTCGAGCTCTCGGTGCGTGGGTCGGAGAGCCGACAAGTGGGCATCATGATGAACGGCCTGCCACTTTCGCCCGGCTGGGATGGCCGCGCCGATCCGTCGCTCGTGCCGCTCACCGGAATCTCGCGCGTCTCGTACGTGCGTTCCACCGCCAGCGTGCTCGGCGGGCCCAACACGCTCGGCGGCATCATCGACCTGTCGTTCGCGGAGCCGCCGCGCGGCGTGATCGCGCCGCGCCTCGCGCTCGGCAGCGACCAGACCGGTGCGCGGCTCCTCTCCACGAGCGTCGCGTCGCGCATCGGCAACGACACGTCGCACGTCTCGTGGCGCGTCGGCGGCGGCGTGCGGCAGTTCGACGGGATGGTGCGCGCCGATGGCGT
>JAYTNC010000240.1:0-10830 GCA_043748515.1 Gemmatimonadota bacterium
CGCTCCTGCAGCGCTTCGTCCCTGAGCTGCGCTCGCCGCACAAGACCGGCGCCGACGACGGGATCCGCACCGAGTGCGCGCTCTGGACGCTCCCCGACCGCGTCATCGCCTGCGTGCTCACGAGGGAGAACGCGGACCTGCGCTGGAACATCGACAACGAGGCGCAGCTGCTCATGGCGCACATGGGCGAGGCGATCGTGCGCACCTGGCGCCGGAGCGGCGCCCGGTGAACGCGCGCCTCGGCGCGCAGCCGAGCGCTTCCGCGCGCGCGCGCGTGAGCTGGGGCCCCGAGGCCCGCGCTGCCCGCGATGCCGGCCGCCCGATCGTCGCGCTCGAGAGCTCGGTCCTCGCGCAGGGGCTGCCGATCCCCGCCAACCGCGAAGCCGACCGTCGCATGCGTGCCGCCACCGCGGCGCACGGCGCGCATGCCGCCGTTATCGCGATGGTGAAAGGCGAACTCACCGTCGGCCTCGAGGGCGACGACCTCGAGCGCTTCCTCCGCCGCGACGGCGTCGCCAAGGTCTCCGCTCGCGATCTCCCCGTCCTGGCCGCGCGCGGCGGTGATGGCGCGACCACCGTCGCCGCGACGCTCGCCTGTTGCACCGCCGCCGGACTCGACGTCTTCGCGACCGGCGGCATCGGCGGGGTGCATCGCGAGCCGGCCTTCGACGAATCGGCCGACCTCGCCGAGCTCGGCCGCTCGAGCGTCATCGTCGTCTGCGCCGGCGCGAAGTCCGTTCTCGATCTCCCCGCCACGCTCGAGCGTCTCGAGTCGCTCGGCGTCACGCTGCTCGGCTACGGGACCGACGAGTTCCCGGGCTTCTTCACCGCGAGCACGGGACTCGCCGTGCCGGCCCGCGTGGACTCGCCTGCGGAGGTCGCGGCCGTGCTCCGTGCGGCCCGCGCGCTCGGCCGCCCCGGCGCGGTGCTCGTCGTGCAACCGCCTCCGGTCGCTGAGTCGCTCGATGCGGCCGTCGTCGCCGAAGCCGTGGACCGCGCGCTCGCCGAAGCCCGCTCCGCCGACGTCCGCGGCGCGGCGGTCACGCCCTTCCTGCTCGCCGCCGTCGACCGCGCCACCGGCGGCCGGTCGCTGCAGGCGAATCTCGCCCTGCTCGAACGCAACGCGGCCCTCGCCGCCAGTATCGCCGTGGCGCTTTCCGCGCCACCCTGAAACGCTTCGCCGAGGCTGTTGCGACCGCTGTTGTGCCGGGGTATCACCGCTGTAGTTTCTTCAGAGTCCTGAGCCGGAGGTCTGACCACCGATGCCCTCTCCGTTCCTGAGTTCCGAGGAGTACGACGAGCGCGCGCATCAGCTCTACAACGAGGGGAGCTACGACGAGGCCCTGACGATGCTCCGCGAGGGGCTCGGCCTCTACCCCAACGCGGTCGAGCTGCATGTGGGTGTCGGCTACGCACGTCTCGCCCGCGACGAGTTCGCGTGGGCGCGCAAGTCGTTCGAAGAAGCCCTCGTCCTCGATCCGGAACACGAGGACGCGCTCGCCGGACTCGGCGAGACGCTGATGCGCTTCGGGCAGACGCCGCAGGCGCTGAAGGCCTTCAATCGCATCCTCGAGCTCGGCTACGCCGACGACATCGAGCTCATGCTCCAGGTCGGGCGCGCGCTCTTCCGCGAGGGACTCATCGCCGAAGCGAAGGAGTTCTTCGAAGTCGCGGTGCAGCAGACGCCCGAGAACTCCGAGGCCGTCGCGATGGTCGGCTACGCGCAGCACCGCCTCGGCGAGGACACCGCCGCCGAGGAGACGCTGAAGCGCGCGTTGCATCTCGACTCCGATCACAGCGAAGCGCGGATCTACCTCGGGAATCTCCTCTACGATCGCGAGGAGTTCGAGGCCGCGCTCTTCCACCTCGAGCAGACCAAGCCCGAGGATCACTGGGACGAGCTCGGCATCTGGCGCTTGATGGAGCTCAAGAAATCGCACCTCCGGATCAAGGACGACGACCCGTCGCTCCGCATCTGGGACGAGCGCCTCACCGAACTCACGCCGCCGGCCGACGCGCTCGAGGAGATGCTCGCCGAGATCGAGGCGCGCGCGAGCGAGAACGCGCAGGAGGAGGCGCGCACGCAGCTCGAACTCTTCGGCGCGCTGCTCGCCGACCTCACCGACAAGAAGCAGGCCCCCGATCTGCACCGCGTGGTCAGCCGCGACGGCCGCCGCTACGACGGCACGTGGGACGAGATCGTGGGTGGCATGCGCGACGCGAGTGCCGGGGCCAAGGATCGGTCGATCGAGGAGTTCATGCAGGCGGAGGCCCGTCGCGGATTCGCCATCACGGGGATTCTCATCCCCACGCGGGACGCGGAGAGCTTCCTCCGCGCGAGCGCCGACGCCGGACTCCTGCGGATCATCCACTGATCGCGTTCCAGGATGTCGGGAAGACCTACCGCCCGCTCTTCGGGGCGGCGGTCCGCGCGGTCGACGGCGTCACGCTCTCCGTGGCCCCGGGTGAGGTCGTCGGCATCGCCGGCCCGAACGGGGCGGGGAAGAGCACGCTGATCGCGATGCTGCTCGGCTTCCTTCACCCCGACGAGGGCACTGTGCGCGTCGACGGGGTCGAGCCGCGCGCGTTCATCGAACGCGAAGGCGTCGCGTACCTCCCCGAGCTCATGACGATCCCGCCGCAGTGGACCGTCGAGAGCGCGCTCGACCGGCTCGCAGTGCTCAACGGGATCGCGCCGGCCGAACGCCTCGCCGCGCGCGAACGCGCGATCGACGCGGTCGGCATCGGCGAGCACCGGAACAAGCGGCTCAAAACGCTCTCGAAAGGCAACCTGCAGCGGCTCGGCCTCGCGCAGGCGCTGCTCGCCGAGCGCCGCGTGGTGGTCTTCGACGAGCCCACGCACGGACTCGATCCGCTCTGGACGGCGCGCTTCCGCGAACTCGTCGCGGGGCTCCGTCGCCCCGACCGCGCGATCGTCATCGCGTCGCACAACCTCGACGAACTCGAGCGACTCTGCGATCGCGTCGCGATCGTCGACAAGGGACGCGTGCAACGCGTGGTCGACGTGCGCGAGGCCACCGGCGCCTCGTCCGCGCCGCGCCGCTGGCGCCTGCGCGCCCAGGTCGGGATCGACGCGCTCGCGGCGCAGTTCCCCGACGCGACCGTCAGCGGCGACACCGTCGAATGCTCGGTCGATCTCGCCGGTCTCAATCGAGGGCTCGCGTCGGCGATCGCGCAGGGTGCGTTGCTCTCGTCGGTCGCGCCCGCGGAATCGTCGCTCGAGGAAGCGTTCCGTTCGGCGGTGTCGCAGTGATCGCCGCGAATCCGCTGGCCGGCTACCTGCGCTGGCATGCGCAGGACGCCGCGCTCCGTGCCCTCACGCCGGTGATCCTCTTCCTCGGCATGGCCGGGATCCCGCTCTGGAGCTTCGCGAACCGCCTCGGCCTCGAGGCCATGGGCCGGTCAGGCGACGCGCAGGACATCGCCCTGCAGATCTACCGGAGTACGATGCCGCTCGCGATGACGCTCGGCGCGGTGATCCTCGCGAGCGGACTCCCCGCGACCGACCGCGAGAAGCAGTACTTTCGGTTCCTCTTCGCGAAGCCCGTCGTCGCCTGGGCGTTCTATCTGCAGCAGTTCCTCGTGGGGCTCGTGCTCTTCGTGCTCGCGATGACGCTGGTGCCGATCGGCTTCAGCGCGGTCGTCACCGAGGTTCCAGTGCTCGCGGTGGCGAAGTCGGCCTTCGTGTTCGCGCTGCTCTTCGGGTCCCTCGTCTCGCTGTGCGGTGCGCTGGTGCTCAGGGACGGCGTCGCGTTCGTGCTCGTCGCCGCCGTGAGCACGGTGCTGCAGCAGCTCGACAAGGCCCGCCAGCTGCCGGCGTGGCTCGCGCAGGTCGCCGACATGCTCCCGCCCTTCGTGGCCGCCGATAACGCCCGGGCGGCATGGCTCGCGGGTCAGTCGGTCGCCGCGAGCGACATGGTGCATGTCATCGGCTATTCTATAGGGATGCTCTCGGCCGCCCTCTTCCTCGTGCGACGTCTGCCCCTCGCGCGTTCATGACCGCGCGTCTCCATTCCCTCCTCCCGCCGGACTCCGTCCGCCGGGTGCGGCTGGCGAACGGGCTCACGATCCTCGCCCGCCGCGACACCACCGCGCCGGTCGTCGCGATCGTGACGTGGGTGAAGGCAGGTTACTTCGATGAGCCCGACGACGTCGTCGGCATCGCGCACGTGCTCGAGCATATGTACTTCAAGGGCACGCCCACGCGCGGCGTCGGTGAGATCGCGCGCGAGACCAAGGCCGCCGGCGGCTATCTCAACGCCGGGACGATCTACGACCACACGCACTACTACACGGTCCTGCCCGCGTCCGGCTTCTTGCAGGGTCTCGAGGTGCAGGCCGACGCTTATGCCAACTCGGTGATCGACGCGGGTGAACTCGCGCGCGAGCTCGAGGTCATCATCGAGGAGACCAAGCGAAAGGCCGACACGGCCTCCGCGCTCGCGACCGAGACGCTCTTCGAGCTGCTGCACGACCGGCATCGAATCCGCCGCTGGCGCATGGGACGCGAGCAGGCGCTCCGCACCCTCACACGCGATCAGCTCGTCGCGTTCTATCGCAACCACTACCGGCCCTCCAACACGGTCCTCGCGATCGTCGGCGACGTCGATCCCGCGGAGGCGATCGCGCAGGCGACGCGACTCTACGGTCCGGTCGCCGACTGGCCCGTCGTGCGGACGCCGGGGCCGGTCGAGACGGCGCTGCCGGGCTTCCGCGCGCGCGAATGGGAGGGCGACATCGCGCAGGCCGAACTCGTGTTCGGCTGGCGCACGCCCGAACTCGCGCACGCCGACACGCCGGCCCTCGACGTCCTCGCGACCGTGCTCGCCGCCGGCCGCGCCTCGCGCCTCGTGCGCGCGGCCCGCGACCGGCGTCTCGTCTCGAGCGTGAGCGCCTACGACTACACGCCCACCGAACTCGGCGTCTTCGTCGTGCACGCCGGCGCGCGCGCCGAGAATCTGCCGGCAGCTGCCCGCGCGATCTGGGACCAGTTGCGGCGCGTGCGTGAAGGCGAGGTCACCGCGGCCGAGGTCGAGCGCGCGCGATGCCTCCTCGAGGCGCAATGGCTGCGTCGGCTCGAGTCGGCCGACGGACAGGCCAACTTCCTCGGCGCATGGGAACTCCTCGGCGGGTGGGACCGCGGGGTCGCGTATCACGAGGCGCTCTTCGCCGTGGACGCCGCGCGCATCACCGAGGTCGCCGCACGCTGGCTCGACCCCGACCAGGCGGCGCTCGTCACGTATCGACCGCGCGGCACCGCCGCGCTCGGCGCCGACGTGGACGGCGCCGACGTGGACGGAGTGCGCCGCGCGCTCGAGTCCTCTCGCCCCGCGCCGATCGAACCCACCGCACCACCGGTCGCTGCGCCCGCCCTGACAGCGTCGTCGGCGCGCTTCGAGCGCGAGGTCGACGGCATCCACGTCTTCCGCACGCGCCATGACGTGCCGATCCTCGTGCGCCGCCGCCCCGGCGCCGCCCTCGCGCACATCGGCTGCTTCATCGGCGGCGGCGTGATGCAGGAGTCCGAACGCGAAGGCGGCATCAGCACGCTGATGGCGCGCGGTGTGCTCCGCGGCACCGCGCACCGCTCGGCCTCGCGTCTCGCCGAAGATGCCGAGATGCTCGGGGGCATCCCCGCGGCGAGCGTCGGCACCGAGACCATGCACTGGGCGATCGGCGTGCCCGCACGGCAGTTCGCCGCCGCCGCCGAGCTCATGGCGGACGTCGTGCTCTCCCCGGTCTTTCCCGACGACGGCATCGAGGCGGAACGCGCCGTCGCGCTCGCCGCGCTCGCATCGCTGCGCGACGACATGTACCGCCAGCCGATGCGCCTCGCCGCCGGCGCCGCTTGGCCCGGCCACCCGTACGGCCGGTCCACGCTCGGCTCCGAGGACTCCATCCGCGCGATCACGCGCGACCGCATCGCGCAATGGCACGCCGAGCAGGTGCCGACCTCGGCCGCCGTGCTCGTCGCCGTGGGCGACCTCGATCCGCAGGCCGCGGCGGACACGCTCGCGAGCCGCTTCGACGCGCTCCGGCATCGCGAAGGCCCCGAGCTGATGGCGCCCCCCTGGCCGACGACGTCGCTGGTGCGGATCGAGGAGCGCGAGAAGGCGCAGACCGCACTCTCGCTCCTGTTCGACGGGCCGTCCTACGGCGAGTCCTCCCGCTTCGACGCCGAGCTCCTCGGTGGCGTTGCGAGCGGGCTCGGCGGTCGCTTCTTCGAGGAGCTGCGCGATCGGCAGTCGCTCGCCTACACGGTGATGGCGCGACCGTTCGTGCGGCGCGCGAGCGGGACCTTCGCCGCGTACATCGCGACCTCGCCGGAGAAGGAAGATCAGGCGCGCGAGAGCCTGCTCCGCGAGTTCGCGCGCTTCACCACCGAGGATGTGAGCGCGGAGGAACTCGATCGCGCGCGGCGCTACGCGATCGGGGCCTGGCAGATCCGGCAGGCATCGGGCGCCTCGGTGCTCGGCGAGATCGCCGACGCCTGGATGCATGGTGCGCTGGAGGACATCGCGCGGTATCCCGCCGACCTCGAAGCGGTCACGCCCGCGCGTATGCGCGCGGTCGCCTCACGCTGGTTCGACCCGGCGCGGCGGGTCGAAGGGATCGTGCGGGGCCGCAGCTAGGCTCGCGCACGCAACGGCTCGAGCGGCCGCACTCAGACGCTCGGCCGCCACTCGCGCCACCACGAGATCAACTGCAGCACGCCCCACATCGCGTGGCCGTTGCCGGCGCGGCCCGCGCGCACGCGGGCCCACTCCTTGTGCACGGCGTCCGCACGCAGGAACGGAAGCTCGCGTAGCGAAGCCGGCGTGATGAGATCCTCCGCCCACGGCCGCAACGGCCCGGTGAGCCAGCCGCGCACCGGCATGGTGAACCAGCGTTTGGGCCGGTCCCACAGCGCGCGCGGCACATGGCGCGCAAGCACCTCGCGCAGCGCCCACTTGGTGACGCCGTCGCGCAGCTTCATCGCGTGCGGCATCCGCCACGCGAACTCGAGCAGCCGATGGTCGAGCAGCGGCGCGCGCACCTCGAGCCCGACCGACATCCCGGCGCGGTCGATCTTCGCGAGCAGGTCGTCGGGCAGGTAGGTGACCTGGTCAGCGAGCATCATCCGTTCGGCGAGCGAGAGTCGCGGGTGCCTGCTCAACACCACGGGGACGAGATCGGGGGCTTCGCCCGTCACGTCGAGCAGCGCCTGCGGATCGAGCCAGGCCGAGCGGAGCGAGCGGTAGCCCTCGAGCGGGCGCTCGGCGCCGAAGAGCATTCCCACCTTCTGCAGGCGCTCCCCGATCAACGGCGGTCGCTGCGCGCGCGGCACCACCGCGAGCAGCACGTCGGCGATCGCATCCCACCGTTCGGCGGGGAACGCGAGCATCGCGCGGCTCAGTGGTCGCCGCAGCGCCGCCGGCGTCGCCTCCACCCGTGCGAGCAGCCGACGCCCCTGCTCGTAACGGGTATAGCCCGCGAAGACCTCGTCGCCGCCGTCGCCGCAGATCGCCACCGTGACGTCCTTCCGTGCGAGCCGGCAGAGCAGCACCGTCGGGATCGCCGAGGGATCCGCGAGCGGCTCGTCGAAGATCCGCGGCAGCTCCGGCACGAGCGCGGTCGCCTCGCTGCCGTCGAGCCGCAGCGAAGTGTGTCGCGTGCCGAGATGCGCCGCGATGCGCGCCGCCTGGTCAGTCTCGTCGATCGCGTCGTCCGCGAAGCCGATCGTGAACGTGCGCACGGGCGTCGGCGAGACCTGTTGCATGAGCGCCACCGTCAGCGCCGAGTCGACGCCGCCGGAGAGCAGCGCGCCGAGCGGCACGTCCGACTCGAGTCGCTCGCGCGTGGCGAGGAGGAGCAGTTCCTCGAGCCGCGCCATCGCGGCGCGCTCGTCGGTGATCCGCGAGGCCGCGCCGTCGTCGGCCACGCGCTCCGCCTCCCACCAGGGCTCACTCGCGGGAAGCGCCGACGCGGCGTCGGTGATCGTGAGCAGGTGCCCCGGCGCGAGCTTGATCACGTCACGGTAGATCGACCCCGGCGCCGGCACGTACAGATAGCGCGCGTAAGCCGCGAGCTGCGAGAGGTCCACGCGCCGAGCGAAGTCGGGGTCGGCGGCGAGTGCCTTGAGCTCCGACGCGAAGAGCACGAGCCCCGGCGCGCGGTACACGAAGAGCGGCTTCTTCCCAAGCCGGTCGCGTACGAGCGTGAGCGCGCGCGCCTGCGCGTCCCACAGCGCGATCGCGAACATCCCGGCGAACCGCGGCAGCGCGTCGCGCAGGCCCCACTGCTCCACCGCGGCGAGGATCACCTCGGTGTCGGAGTGGCCGGCGAAGGCGTGCCCGAGCGCGGCGAGTTCGCCACGCAGCACACGGTGATTGTAGATCTCGCCGTTGAACGCGAGCACGTAGCGGCCGCCCCGCGAGCGCATCGGCTGGTGTCCCGCGGGGCTCAGGTCGAGGATCGCGAGACGGCGGAATCCGAAGCCGACGCCGCACTCGGCGTCCTGCCACTCGCCGTCGTCGTCAGGGCCGCGATGCGCGAGCGTCGCGCGCATCCGCGCGAGCGTCCCGCCGATCCCGGCGCGCCGGTCGGCGCGTGTCGTGAGGATGCCGGCGAGACCGCACATGGGCTGTTCGCGCGGTCCTAGCGGGACTTCGCTGCGGGGAAGCCGAGGGCGGCGTTCAGCCAGCGGACCAGCGGCAGCAGCGCGGCGTAGTCCTTCATGATCGTGTCGACGAGCTTCGGCGACGTGACGTCCGCGTCAGTCAGCGGCCGCGAGGCCGTGAAGCTGTTGAACCGCAGCCAGTGCGCCGCGGGATGCTCCGGGCCGTAGCCGCGGGGCACCCGCGTGAGCCGCACCCCTGCTTCGTCGTCGCTGAGTCCGCCGAATCGCTTCGTGAACGCCGGCGCCTTCACCATCCGCTCGAACGCGCGCTGCTGCTCCACCAGCTGCTCGCGCAGCACGCCGAGCAGTGGGCGCGGCGGCATCCAGAATCCGCCGGCGACGAGCGAGGCGCCCGGTTCGAGATGGAAATAGAAGCCCGCCCCGCCATGCGCGTCGCGGCCGACGCCGCGCCCCGCGTCGCGATGGAAGACCCAGAGCGCCGCATGCGTCTTGTACGGCGACTTGTCGTGCGAGAACCGCACGTCGCGGTGGATGCGGAAGAGCGCGCGCTTGGGCGGCGCCACGAACTCCGGCGCCAGCTTCGCGAACCGGACATCCAGTTCCTCCGCGAGCAGCCGCAACGGCGCGAGGATCTCGCGCTCGTAGGTCGGGCGCCGCTCCTCGAACCACGGTTTCGCGTTGTGACGCTTCAGCCCGCGCAGGAACCTGAGCGCCGCCGGATCGAACCGCGAGAAGGCGCTCACGTCGTCACGCGCTCAGCGCCGCGGCGGGGCGGGAAGCCGCGCGCCACCCGGTGCGCCGACGACCGTCGTGAGCGATCGGTGACCGTCGGCCCCGACCGCACGCACGCCGACCCAGACGTCGTCGAGCTGCTCGTCGAGCAGGAACTCGGTCGCCGTCCCCGCATTCACGATCCGCGTGTAGGTCGGCGCCGTGGTGCGGCGCACGAGCAACTCATACGACGCCGCGCCCGCCACCGACGACCAGCGGATCGTGAACGCCTGTCCGCCCGAGTTGCGATCGCGCGCGTACGCCGTCTGTTCCGGTCGCGCCGGCGCCGAAGCGAGCGAGACGACCGTCGCGAGGTTGAGTCGCGCGACCTTCGCGACATACGAGAAGTCCACGTCGGCCAGCGAGTCGGTCGGCAGATGCTGCCGCTTGTAGTTCTCCAGCCGCTCCGAGAACCGCAGCCCCGGGATCCCGCGCTCGACGAACGGCCGGTGGTCGCCGCCGCGACCGAGCCGGTCGAGGCGCAGCACCGGCAGCACCTCGAAGCCCGGCTGGTAGAGCGCGCCCGTCGCCCAGACGTAGCGCGCGAGCTCGCCGCCGCCGATCGCGAGCGAATCCACCGCGAAGACGCGCACCGACGTCGAGTCCGTGCGGCCGTCGTCCGCGACCACGTTGCCGATGATGTCGTCGGTGAAGGCCGCCGTCACCTTCTTCCCCTCGCGCTTCAACCGTTCGGCGAACTGCGTCGAACCGAGCAGGCCCTGCTCCTCGCCGGTGTAGAGGATGAAGGCGATCGACGCGTCGAAGCCGCGCGGGAATCGCTGGCCGACCACGCGCGCGAGTTCCATCACCGCGACCGTGCCCGAGCCGTCGTCGTCGGCGCCGGGCGCGTCGGAGGTGAAGTCCATCGAGTTTGTCGAGCAGATGCACGAGTCGTAGTGTCCGCCGATCACCACCACGCGCGACGTGTCGCGCCCCGGCAGCCATGCGACCACGTTCACCATCCGCACCTGCGGGCGTTCGGGCGACCGGCCCACGACCGCAGTGCCCGTGTCGTACTCCACGCGCAGGCAATCACCGCAGTCCTTGGCGTACTGTTGCAGCTGCGCGAGGATCCACCGCCGCGCCGCCCCGATCCCGCGCGTCGCCGAGAGCGTGTCGCTCATCGTGTGCCGGGTGCCGAACGCGACGAGCGTCGAGTCGTTCGCGCGCATTCGCGCCGGGGAGATGTCGCCGAGCGCCGCGGCGATGCGCGCGTCCTTCGCGAATCCGAGCGTGGAGGGCGCCTGCGCACCAGCGGGAACGGCGGCCGCGACGAGCGTCGCGGCCAACAGGAGTGATCTGCGCATGAGTGGGTGTGTCGGTGGTGGTTCCTGCGGTTCGCTGTCGCCCGGTCAGAACATCGACATGGCGAGGAAACTGCGCAGCGAATCGTTCGTCGCGCGGAGCCGTCCCGAGAG
>JAYTNC010000241.1:0-6044 GCA_043748515.1 Gemmatimonadota bacterium
TCCGCCGCGACGTACATCGGCGTGCGCCCCTCGCCAGCGAGTCGCTCGGCGACCTGCGCGAGCGACGCGATGTCGATCGCGTAGTCCGCCATGAGCGCGGCGTTGCCGACCACGAGCGCCGTGCCGTCCACCACTCCCGTAGCGCCGCGTCCGGTGACCGACTCGAACGCCTCGGGCTCACTGAGCGTGAGGCCGCGGCCGAGCGCGTACGTCACCATCGCCGACGCGAGCGGATGCTCCGAGCTGTGCTCGAGCGACGCGACCAGTTGCAGCAGCGCCTCTTCGTTGCGCGCGCTGCGCGGCACGAGGATCAGGTCGGTGACCGTCGGCTTCCCCTCGGTGACCGTGCCCGTCTTGTCGAGCACCACCGTGCGGATCTCGCCCGCGCGCTGCAGTGCCTCGCCACCCTTGATCAGCACGCCGAGCTCGGCGCCCTTGCCCGTCGCGACCATCACCGCGGTCGGCACCGCGAGCCCCATCGCGCACGGACAGGCGATGATCAGCACCGCGACCGCGGCCGCGAAGCCACGTACCGCGGGCGCGTTGTCCGCGAGCACGAACCAGATCGCGAACGTCGCGATCGCCAGCGAGATCACGACCGGCACGAAGACGCCGGAGATCCGGTCGGCGAGCGCCTGGATCGGCGCGCGCGAACCCTGCGCGTCACGCATCAGCTTCACGATCTGCGCGAGCACCGAGTCGGAGCCGAGCGTCGTCGCGTTGAGCCGGAACGCCCCCGTGCCGTTGATCGTCCCGCCGATCACACGGTCACCCGTCTTCTTCGCCACCGGCATCGATTCGCCGGTGAGCATGCTCTCGTCCACCGCGCTCTCGCCGAGCACCACGAGACCGTCGACCGGGATGCGCTCGCCCGGCCGCACCACCACGATGTCTCCGGCGATCACATGCGCGATATCGAGTTCACGCTCGATGCTGCCGCGGATCACGCGCGCCTTCTTCGGCTGCAAGTGCACGAGCGAGCGCAGCGCGACCGCGGTGTTCCGCTTGGCGCGCGCCTCGAACGCGTTGCCGGTGAGGATGAACGCGATGATCAGGATCACCGCTTCGAAGTAGACGTCCGCCGGCACGCCGCGCGACGTGAAGAACCCCGGCGTGACGGTCGCGATCACGGAGTAGGCGTACGCCGCGCCGGTGCCCACCGCGATCAGCGTGTTCATGTCCGCCGAGTGATGGCGGAACGCCGACCAGGCGCGTGTATAGAAGTGACGGCCGGCCGAGAGCATCACGCCGGTGGTCAGCGCGAGCAGCACCCACGGCGCCCAGTGGTAGTGATGCATCCAGGGCATCGCCGCCATCGCCGCCGCGCCGATCGCGCCGCTCACGATCGCCTTGAGCCGCAGTTCCTTGAACTCCTCGGCGGTGGCCGCGTCGCGCGCCTCCTGCTCCTCGAACGCGCTGCGCTCCTCGGCGGGGATCTCGGCGCCGTAGCCGGTGTCACGGATCGCCGCGGCGATCGACTCGGGCGAGACCGCCGCCGGATCGTACGTCACCGTCGCGGTGCCCATCATGAGATTGACGGTCGCGTCGCTCACGCCGGGCTGCTTCTGCAGCGTGCGCTGCACGCGCGACTGGCAGGCGGCGCAGGTCATCCCCGTCACGGGGATCCGTGCGGTTCGCTGCTCCGCGAGGGTCGCGATCGCCTCGGGGGCGCCCGGCATCGTGGTGGTCATGGGAAAAAGGCCTCGGTGCGTCAGTCGTCGACGATGATGGTGCCGCGCAGCATGCTCATCCCGCACGTGAACGGGATCCGGCCGGCTTCGGAGGGTGTCACCTCGACGACCGTGCGTTCGCCGGTCGGCAGGTACTTCTTGATGCCCAGCGCGGGGATGACGACCTCCTCCGAGCAGCTCGAGTCGTCCTTGCGGTCGAACACGAGCCGGAGCCGTTCACCCTTCCGCGCGCGCACCGTGTTCGGCGAGTAGCCGCCGTCCACGACGATCACGACCTCGGCAATCGTGCCGGCGGCGGCCGTGCCCGGCAATGCGGCCATCGAGGCGACCGTCGTCTGCCCGGCGACGAAGAAGTACCAGTTCACCAGCGCGATCGCCGCGACGGCACCAGCGACGACGGTCCACTCGATCGGGTTCATCTGTTCCTCCGCTCAGCGCGCCTGAAGGATGTCGTAGCCCGCATCGGTGATCGCCTGCGCGACCGTGCTGGCATCCGTCGTGTCCTCATCGAAGCTCACCGTCGCCTGCCCCACGCGCATCGTGTCGATCGTGACGCCGGGGAGTGCCGTGAGTGCCGCGCGCACGCGGCTCACGCAGCCGCCGCAAGTCATGCCGCCGATGTCGATCGTCTGCTGTGTCATCTTCGCCTCCTGAGGTGTTCGGCGCTCGGCCGAAGGAGGGATATACCCCCAGTGGGTATAAGAATAGATACCCCCCTCCCCTATGTCAACCGCCCATTCGAACTATCTTTCTCTAATCGCTTCAGGCTCGCCGGCGCTTCCCATATCGGCTTTCGTGTCCCCTCTCCACTCCGGCAGCGCCAAAGCCCGTTACCTCGAATGGCGCCGCGGCCGATCCCGCACGCCACCCCTGGAGCGCCGCGCCGTCCGCGCCCGCGGCCTCGACTTCGCCGTCTGGCTGAGCCCGCCTGTCCCGGACACGACGCCGATGCTCGCGATCAACGGCGGCATGATCTACGGCCACGACCTGCTCTGGCCCGCCTTCGCCCCGTTCGCGGCCGGACGACAGGTGATCCTCTACGACCAGCGCGGTCGCGGCGAGACGCCCGCGCCGCCGGGCCTGCGCGCCGCGCGCGTGGAGCACGACGTGCTCGACGTCGTCGCACTCCGCGAGGCGATGCGAATCGCGCGCTGGGACCTCGCCGGCCACTCGTGGGGCGGCGGCATCGCGCTGCTCGCCGCCGCCGAGGATCCGGAGGGCGTGCGCCGCGTGGTGACCTTCGACGCCGTCGGCGCGACATCGGGCTGGCTCGACTCGCTCCACGCGAGTGCGATGGAGCACCTGGCGCGGCGCGGCGCGACCGAAGCGCACGCACTGCTCGCGTTGCTCGATCCGACCGCCCTCTACGAAGCTGACGCCGATCGCCACGCCGAGTACAGCCGCACGATGTACGCGGCCTGGTGGCACGACCAGGAGATGCGCAGCTTCGCGCCGCCACTCGCTCTCAGTCCCACCGGCGCCACCGTCGCCGCGCGCCTGCGACGCGAAGGCTTCGACTGGCGCGACCGCTACGCCGCAGTGCGCGCGCCCGTGCTGCTCATCCACGGCACCGAGGATGCGATCCCGCTCGCCGAGGCCGAGCGCTCGGCGGCGCTGATCCCGAACGCGCGCGTCGTTGCGATCCCCGAGGCGGGACACATGCCGTTCTTCGAGAATCCGGAGCCGAGTTTCGCGGCGGCGCTGGAGTTCCTCGACGCACTCGACGCACTCGACGCACCCGACGCACCCGACGCATGACGCGCGCGCACCGCGGTGCGATGCCTGTCGCCATGCGGGCCCCGGCCGTCGCAACCGGGCTCGTGCTCGCGACAGCGCTCGTCTTCGCGGCATCGTGCGGCGATGAGCGCGACGCATCACGTGAAACGGAGAAGCAGTCCGTCGCGCGGGATGCGCGCGCGGACAGCGCCTTCGCTGACTCGGTGCTCCGCGCGGCCGAGGACATCGGCGCGCGCATCACCGAGACCACCTCGGCGACCCCGGCCCCGCTCCGCGACCCCGTCGCGATCGGCAACGCGCTCCGCGCCTACGCCGGCGAGACCTACATCGGTGAGCTCCTCGTCGCGCGCGACTCCGTGAACTACCGCTGGCCCGACCGCATGCGCGACCCCCTGCGCGTCTGGATCCAGCGGAGCGACGCCGACGGCGTGACGGAATCGCATCGCACGATCGTGCGTGACGCGTTCGACCCGTGGCGCGCGACCGGCATCCCCGTCGACTTCGACTTCACCGACGACTCGGTGCGCGCGGAGATCCTCGTCACATGGGTCGATCGCTACGAGAGCCGCACCAGCGGCCGCACGCGCTGGGTGCACGATCAGCACGGATGGCTCACCGGCGCCGGGATCGAACTCGCGCTCGCACAGCCCGACGGCCGCACGCTCGACGCCGCGTCGCTGCAGGCGATCGCGCGACACGAGATCGGTCACCTGCTCGGCCTCGACCACACCGCCGACGAAGCGAACATCATGTCGGCGCGCGTGCGCGTGGCGGAACTGAGCGAGGCGGACCGCCACACGGTCCGCCTCGTCTACAAGCTGCCGCCGGGCAGCGTTCGCGCGCCCTGAGCAGCTGCCGTGCGCCGTGGGTCGGCGTGCGACGCGTCTAGCGCGTGCCCCAGCGCAGTCTGATCGTCTTCTTCTCGCGCCCGCGCACCACGCTCAGCGTCGCCTCGGTCCCGTCCATCGCGCCGAGCATCTGCACGAGCATCGCCGGCGACGCGACCGGCGTGCGGCCCACGGCGGTCACCACGTCTCCGCCCTTCAGTCCGGCCTGCGCGCAGACGCTGCCGCTCGCGACCTCGTTCACGATCACGCCCTGCTTCACGCCGAGCACCTCGCCCCAGTCGGCATCGAGCGTACGGAACTCCGCACCCGCGAAGAATCCGACCGACGTCTTGTTCTCGGCGCCTGGCCCGAAGATGAAGAAGCGCATCTCCTCGCCCTGCTCACGTCCCATCTCGCGCGCGGGATCGCGACGCGGCTCCGGCTCGCGCGTCTCCACGAGCACGCGGCCCGCCCCCGTGCCGGGCTCCGACACGATGATCCGCCCCGGTCCCGGGATCCGCATCGGGATGAGGGCGCGCTCGAACTCGCCGCACGACTCACCGAACCCCTCGGGCCGCTTCGCCACCGCGATCGTCACGTCGCGCATGACGCCGCCGCGCTCGATGCGCACGACCATGCTGCGCCCGGGCACCAGCAGTCCGGACACGTCGGGCGTGCGCTCGCGCGCATCGAGCCCGGCGAGGCTCAGCACCTTGTCGTCGCGTTGCACACCCGCGCGCTCGGCCGGCGAGCCGGGCTCGACGCTCGTCACCGTGGTGCCGAGCCCGCGCGCGCGTTCGCCTTCCATCGCCCAGACGTTCGTGAGGTTGAGACCGAGATAGCCCGCCGGACGCGGCACGCGCTCCTCGATGCAGCGCGCCTGGATCGCGCTCATGATCGCGAAACCGTCGCGCGCGTGGAGCGCGAGCTGTTCCTCGAGCCGACGACGCGTGGATGCGTCGGCGCGCTCGGACGTACGGAGTTCGCGCATCAGCTGGCTCTCGCGTTCGCGCCACGTGGTCACGACGCGCTTCACCTCGGCGACGTCGGCCGTGAGGATGCGGTCGAGCAACGAGTCATTGCGGATGGTGTGCCGCTCCACGACGCGGACCTGCTGCGCCCCGGCGACCGGCGCGCTGGTGCCCGCCGCAACGACGACGCCGAGCGCGAGGAGCACGCGGAAGTCGGTGCGCATCAGTAGCGCTCCAGCCGGCGCGTCGCAGGGAGTGTCGCGCCGATCTGCCGGAGCGTCGCCTCACGGGCGCCGAGCGTGGTGAGGTAGTACTGGTTGAGCATCGGGTCCTGCGGTGCACGGTAGAGCGCGGAGCGCGTGGCGGCCGCGATCTCATCGAGCGCGGCAAGTCGTGTCTGGTAGAGGTCCTGGTTCATGCCCACGAAGCGCGACGACGAGTCCTGCGAGGCGAGGAAGGCCGCGGCATCCTGGTACTGCTGCTGTGCCGACGTGAGCATCTGCAATGCTTCGTCCGCGGAGCGGAAGGCCGGTGCCGCGGCGACCGGCTGCGCCCGCCCGCCCGCCGTGCTGAACGGCACGCCGGCGCTGTAGCGCCCGGCGAATGCACCGCCGATCACGAGCGCGAGTCCGGCGGCGGCACGCAGCATCCACACCTGCACGCGCGGCCGGCGGTCCATCAACGGCACCACCGGCGCTCCAGCGGCCCACCTCGCGTCCACGATGATCCCCTCGGCCCGCAGCTGCGGCGCCAGGCGCGACCAGGCCGTGAGCGGTTCCATCGGGATCGGCGCCATCGCGCTCATCCGCGCGAGGCGA
>JAYTNC010000242.1:0-1551 GCA_043748515.1 Gemmatimonadota bacterium
CGAGATTGCCCAGGCGGAGTTCGTTCGAGTGCCCGAGCTTGATGCGGGCGACCGCGTCGGTCACCTTGCGCGTCACGAACTCGAGCCCGCGACGCGGAGACTCGTGATTGAACAGGATCCCGCTGACCGCGTAGAGCCCGAACGACTCGCGGTAGTTCACGGTGATCCAGTGCCCGTAGACCTTGGCGACGCCGTAGGGCGAGCGCGGGTAGAAGGGCGTGTTCTCCTTCTGCGGCGTCTCCTGCACCTTGCCGAACATCTCCGACGAGGAGGCCTGATAGAATCGGGCCTTGGGCACGACGCGGCGCATCGCCTCGAGCATCCGCGTGACGCCGAGGCCCGTGAACTCCCCTGTGAGAACCGGCTGGTTCCAGGACGTGGCGACGAACGACTGTGCCGCGAGGTTGTAGATCTCGTCAGGCCGCACCTCTTCCATCGCGTCCATCAGGGACGTCTGGTCGAGGAGGTCGGCGGAGATCAGTTCGATCCGGTCGACGAGATGTGCGATGCGCTCGTATGGAGTCGTGGACGAACGTCGCACGATGCCGACGACTCGATACCCCTTCGCCAAGAGAAGTTCGGCGAGATACGAGCCATCCTGACCGGTGATGCCGGTGATGAGTGCGGTCTTCAATCGAGGTCGAAGGTGTGAGGTGGAAGGTGTGAGGTGGTACGTGCGAGGGCGCACGACCCGGGCCGCTCTCCCGCCGTCCTGCCGACTGCTTTCTCCCTGCTCTTCGCACGAACGGGGGAAGCGTTGAACACGCTCCCCCCGTCGCGACTGCTTCGGTCCACTGACCTCAGACGGCGGCGGCGGTCCCGCGCGGCGCGCGCTGGATCTTGCCGGCGTTCAGGCAGCGGGTGCAGACCTTGATCTTGGTGACCTTCCCTTCGATCACGATGCGGGCGACCTGGAGGTTGGGCTTCCAGGTGCGACGCGTCGAGTTGTTCGCGTGCGAACGGTTGTTGCCGAACGCGACACCCTTGTCGCAGACGTAGCAGCGATTGCGCTGGATGGGCATCGGATCAACCCTCGATGAGTTCGATACGCGCCATGTCCGCGCCGTCACCCTTGCGGTGGCCGGTCTTCAGAATACGCGTGTAGCCGCCGACCCGCTTCGCGTTCTTCGGGCCGACTTCCTGGAAGAGCTTGTCGGCGGCGGCACGCTTCTGCACATGCTTGCCGGCGAGGCGACGGGCGTGGAGCGTGCCCGTGCGCGCCTTGGTGATCAGCTTCTCGACGAAGGGCCGGAGCTCCTTCGCCTTGGCTTCAGTGGTCTCGATCGCGCCCTGCTCGATGAGCGAGGTCGCGAGGTTGCGGAGCAGCGCGAGGCGCTGCTCGGACGTGCGGCGGAGGCTCCGCCCGGCCTTACGGTGGCGCATCGGTCCTACTCCTCTTCGTCGTCGGGGGCGTTCGCGGCGGCCCGGCTCGGCGGCGTGCCCCAATCGGCAACGCGCACACCGTCCGTCGACTCCTCGAACTTCATCCCGAAATTGAGTCCTTCCTTCTCGAGGAGGTCGGCGATCTCCTGGAGGGACTTCTTGCCGAAA
>JAYTNC010000243.1:0-4245 GCA_043748515.1 Gemmatimonadota bacterium
GGAACGACGGATCGACGACCGTCGGGTGGTTCTACTTGAACAGGTAGTCACTTTCGAAGTAGCGAACGGGGGGCGCCGCGAAAGCGGTGCCCCCCGTTCGCCATTACTTCCGACTCCCCGTCCAGATCGCCACCAACCCACACCCCTGCGCCATCCGCGCCCCCGCGATCCGCTGCAACTCCACCGGCACCGCCGCCGCACTCCCGTACACCTCGATCGCCGCGATCGAGGCCGCCGTCACCACCTGGTCGATCGGCATCAGCGAACTCATCCGCGGCGCGTTCAGGTTGCCCACCGCCTCCTCGTATGTGCCGAGCACCTGCTGGCCGTCCAGCAGGATCGTCACCGCGCAGTTGAGCCCTCGGCCCATGATCACCTGCTTGCCGCTCATCGGCATGATCTTCACGAGGCGGTCGCCGGAGAGCACCTGCGTGAGCGTCATCGGGTTGCGGAAATCGAGTTCTTCGGGCGTGATCAGCCGCGCGGAGTACGCCCCCTTCTGGATCCGCTCGGCGCGGTCGTAGAAACCGGTGCGGGCCAACGGCGTGTCGCGACGGCCGGCGATCGTCACCGGGTCGAGCGTGCGCGGCGCGAGCGGCAGGTCAGCCACGTAGTGCCCCGTCTCCGCATTCCGCTTCACCCACCCGATGTACGGCTGGAAGCCGATGCGGCGCGCCTGGATGTTGAGCGAGTCCTTCGGCTTGAGGTTGAACACGACGCGCCCGGAATCGTCGGCGATCCGGCTCACGCCGTTGACGATCTGCACCCAGGCGAACGGGATGGCGTTGCCGCGCACGTCGGTCACCTGCACGACGGTGCGTTCGTCCTGCGCCGTAGCGCGGGGGGCCGACACCGCGACGAGCGCGGTGACGACGAGGGGGATCAGGAGCCGGCGGTTCACGGTCGGTAGGGTCTGGTGAAGGATCGAGCGGGGCCGTCGGAGCGCAGGTCGACGGCCCCGCACAAGGTACTACGCCACTACCGCCAGAGGTTCCCCGGCGGCCTTGCCCGGCTCAGGGAGCAGCGCGAGCGCGAGCACCTCCTCGAGCGACTCAACGAAGTGGAACCGGAGCTTCCCGCGCGCCTCCTCGGGGACGTCCTCCACATCGGCCTCGTTGTCCTTCGGCAGGATCACGTCGGTGATGCCGGCGCGCAGCGCGCCGAGCACCTTCTCCTTCACGCCGCCGATCGGCAGGACGCGGCCGCGCAGCGTGATCTCACCGGTCATCGCGATGTCGCGCCGCACCGGCCGGCCGCTCATCTCGCTCGCGAGCGCGGTCGAGATCGCGACGCCCGCCGACGGACCGTCCTTGGGGATCGCACCCGCGGGCACATGGATGTGCGTCTCGACCGTGCCCAGTCGCGAGCGCGGGATGCCGAGCTTCTCGGCGTTCTTCGTGACGTAGGTGAAGGCCGCGCGCGCGGATTCCTTCATGACGTCGCCGAGCTGTCCGGTGAGGATCAGCGCCACGGGCGCACCGCCGCCGTTGCCGTCGCTGCCGGTGGGCGAGGTGAGCGCGCGCACCGACGCCTCGACGAACATGATGTCGCCGCCCATCGGCGTGTAGTACATGCCGGTGGCCGTGCCGACCTCGTGCGCCGCGATCGCCTTCTCCGGATGCACGCGCGGCCGTCCGAGCAGTTCACGCACTTCTTCGGCGGAGATGACGCCGTCGGCGATCGGGTTCTCCGCATGCTCGGTCGCGATGCGTCGCGCGACCTTGCGCGCCACCTTGCCGACCTCGCGTTCGAGCTGGCGCACGCCGCTCTCGCGCGTGTACTTGCTCACGAGCGCGGCGATCGCGTCGTCGTCGAACTTCACGTCCTTGCCGCCGAGACCGTTCTCCTCGAGCTGGCGCGGGATCAGGTACTTCTTCGCGATCTCGGCCTTCTCGCGCTCGGTGTAGCCCGCGAACTCCACGACCTCCATGCGGTCGATCAGCGGACCGGGGATGTTCTGGATGAAGTTCGCCGTCGCGATGAAGAGCACCTCGCTGAGGTCGAACGGCACGCCGAGGTAGTGATCGGTGAACGAATCGTTCTGCGCGGGATCGAGCACCTCGAGCAGCGCGCTCGAGGGATCGCCCTGGAACGAGGTGCCGAGCTTGTCGACCTCGTCGAGCAGGAAGACGGGGTTCTTGGTCCCGGCCTGCTTCATCCCCTGGATGATGCGTCCCGGCATGGCACCCACGTAGGTGCGGCGATGGCCGCGGATGTCGGCCTCGTCGCGCGCGCCGCCGAGCGCCACGCGCACGTACTCGCGCCCGAGCGACCTCGCGATCGACTTGGCGATCGACGTCTTGCCCACGCCCGGCGGACCCGTGAAGAGCAGGATCGGCCCCTTCGCCATCGCGCGCGCCTTGGCCTCGCGCTTGTCGGTGATCTGGCGCGCCTGCTCCTCGCCGTTCGTCTTCTTGGGCGCGGCCGTGGCGGTCGCGTCCTCCTTTGGCGTCGCGAGCTTGGCCACCGGGAACTCGCCCGTGCGGTCCATCTCCTCGGAGAGCTGCTGCGCGCGCAGCTGGCGCACGGCGAGGAACTCGAGCACGCGGTCCTTCACGTCGCCGAGGCCGTAGTGGTCCTCCTCGAGCACGATGTTCGCGTGCTTGAGATCGAGCTGGTCGTCGGAGCGCTTGTTCCACGGCAGCTCGGCGATCCACTCGAGGTACGTGCGGATGACCTGCGCCTCCATCGACTCGCGCCCCGACCGCTCGAGGCGACCGAGTTCACGCTCGACCTCTGCGCGGGCCTCCTTCGGGAGGATGAGCTTGTTGAGCTTCTCGCGAAGCTCCTCGATCTCCTTCGTCTGGTCGTCGTCGCCGAGCTCCTTCTGGATCGCTTTCATCTGCTCGCGCAGGAACATCTCGCGCTGGCGCTCGCCGAGCTCCTCCTGCACCTGCGACTTGATCTCCTCCTGTGCTTCGAGGAGGGAGATCTGGCGCTGCACGTGCACGAGCACCTTCCGCAGGCGCTCCTCCACCGAGAGCGTCTCGAGCAGCCCCTGCTTCTCGGGGACGGAGAGTTCGATATAGCCGGCGACGAGATCGGCGAACTTTGCCGGCTCGGTGACCGAGTCGAGCACCTGATGCACGACCTCCTCGGGGAGGCCGCGGCGTTCGCCGAGCTCGGCCGCGCGCTCGCGGATCTCCTTGTGGAGCGCCGTGAAGGCCGCGTCCTGCTCGTCGAGCGGGGACATCTCCTCGCTCGGCATCACGACCGCCGAGAGATAGCCCTCGGTGGTCGTGTACTGCAGCGACGTGGCGCGCTGCTCGCCATGCAGCAGGAGTTGCACGCCGCCGAGTCCGCGCTGCACCTGCCCGATGCGCGCGATCACGCCCATCGAATAGAGGATCTCCGGTGCGGGCTCCTCGGCGTTGTCGCGCTGGGCGACCGCGAAGACGAGCCGGTCGCCCTTGAGTGCCGCCTCGATGGCGCGCAGCGTGCCCGGCCGGCCTGCCGCGATCGGCGCGGTCAATCCGGGGAAGATGACGGTCCCGCGCAGGGGGAGGACCGGAAGGGTCTGTCGCGTGCTCATTAGAAGGGCGTCTGCTCGGGGCAAAGGGGAGGGCAACATGCACTCCCACAGCAGCAAGGGGCGTTCCGTCCTGACTTACGACATAGTGGCGCGGAATGCAACTTTCCGCAGCCTTCCTGACGTAGGGACCTGCCAGGGCGGCGACCGCGAGGCTGGCACCTCATCTGTGCGTGGTGCGGGCGCTCGCCGAGTTGTATCCTTGTCCATCTTCGTCCCCCTGATGCCCCCGACGTGAACGAACCCCGCAGTATCAGCCAGTCCGACGCCGAGCTGCGCTCGCACGTCGTGCGCGTGCTCGACGCCCAGTACGAGGTCGAGAAGGAGATCGGCCGCGGCGGGATGGGGATCGTCTACAAGGGGCGCGACAAGCGCCTCAAGCGGCCGGTCGCCATCAAGTTGCTGCCGCCCGAGCTCGCCTTCCGCTCGGAGATCCGGATGCGCTTCCTGCGCGAGGCCGAGATGGCCGCGCAGCTCTCGCATCCGCACATCGTCCCGATCTACTCGGTCGACGAGCGCGAAGGGCTGGTCTATTTCGTCATGGCGCTCGTCGAGGGGGAGAACCTCGGCACACGGATCGCGCGCGAAGGGCCGACGAAGCCGGACGAAGCGCGCCGCATCCTGCGTGAAGTGGGCGATGCGCTCGCCTACGCGCATTCGCAGAACACCGTGCATCGCGACATCAAGCCGGACAACATCCTCATCGACGGCCAGAC
>JAYTNC010000244.1:0-3543 GCA_043748515.1 Gemmatimonadota bacterium
TACTACAAGGCATTCTGGGCCGATCCGCCGGCCTGCTCCGTGGGCGAGCCACGCAAGACCTACCTCGGCGAGAACTCGTTCCCGCTGATCATGCAGAACCTGCACCGGTACGGCCTGCTGCTCTCGTTCATCTTCCTGATCTTCCTCTGGCACGACGCCTACCTCGCACTCTGGTTCCGCGACGCCAACGGCGTCGAACGCTTCGGCGTCGGCGTGGGAACCGTCGTGATGTTCGCCAACGTCACGATGCTCTCCGGCTACACGATCGGCTGCCACTCCATGCGGCACATCGTCGGCGGCATCATGGACCGCATGTCGACCTCGCCCGTCCGCAAGCTCGCCTACGATTGTTCGAGCGCCTGCAACCGCGGCCACATGAACTGGGCCTGGGTCAGCCTCTTCGGCGTGGCGCTCACCGACGTCTACATCCGGCTCTGCGCCATGGGCCTGCTGACCGACCTGAGGATCATATAGATGGCCGAGTACGAGCGGGTCGACCATGATGTGCTGGTGATCGGTGCGGGTGGCGCGGGACTGCGCGCGGCGATCGCTGCCGCGGCCGGCGGGGCACGCGTGGGTCTCGTCTGCAAGTCGCTGCTCGGCAAGGCGCACACGGTCATGGCCGAAGGCGGCGTCGCCGCGGCGATGGGTCACGTGGACGACCGGGACAACTGGCGCGTGCACTTCGCCGACACCATGCGCGGCGGGCAGTACCTCAACAACTGGCGGATGGCGCAGCTGCACGCGCAAGAAGCACCGGACCGTGTGCGCGAGCTCGAAGCCTGGGGCGCCGTGTTCGATCGCACCGCCGACGGCCGCATCCTGCAGCGCAACTTCGGCGGGCACCGATACCCGCGGCTCGCACATGTGGGCGACCGCACCGGCCTTGAGATGATCCGCACGCTCCAGGACCACGCGATCCACTTGGGGATCGACGTGCATATGGAAGTCACCGTCGTCCAGCTGCTCAAGGACGGTGAGCGCGTGGCGGGCGCCATGGCCTACGACCGCGAGCGCGGCCGCTTCAAGCTCTTCTCCTGTGGCGCGGTGGTGCTCGCGACCGGCGGCATCGGGCGCGCGTTCGACATCACAAGCAACAGTTGGGAGTACACCGGCGACGGCCACTCGCTCGCCTACGACGCCGGCGCCGAACTCGTGGATATGGAGTTCGTGCAGTTCCATCCCACCGGCATGGTGTGGCCGCCAAGCGTGAAGGGGATCCTCGTGACCGAGGGCGTGCGCGGCGAGGGCGGCGTGCTGCGCAACAAGGACGGCAAGCGCTTCATGTTCGACGACATCCCCGACAACTACAAGAGCCAGACCGCCGACAACGAAGAAGAGGGCTGGCGCTACACGCAGGGCGACAAGTCGGCGCGCCGTCCACCCGAGTTGCTCACGCGCGATCATGTGGCGCGCTGCATCCAGCGCGAGGTGCGCGAGGGGCGCGGCAGTCCGCATGGAGGCGTGTTCCTCGACATCGCATGGATCAAGGAGCGCGTGCCCAAGGGCGCCGAGCATATCCGCAAGAAGTTGCCGTCGATGTACCATCAGTTCAAGCAGCTCGCGAACATCGACATCACCGCGGTGCCCATGGAAGTCGGGCCGACGACGCACTACATCATGGGTGGCATCCGCGTGGACGGTGACACGCAGATGTCCAACGTGCCGGGACTGTTCGCCGCCGGCGAATGCGCCGCCGGACTGCACGGCGCCAACCGACTCGGCGGGAACTCACTCTCCGACCTGCTCGTGTTCGGCAAGCGCGCGGGTGAGCATGCGGTCGAGTTCGCCAAGTCGCATGCGGCGGCGCGCATGGCACCTGCGGACGCCGACGCGTCGGTCGCTGCCGCATTGGAACCGTTCGAGCGCGGCGGGAGCCCTGAAGCACCGTATGCGATCCAGCACGAACTGCAGGGCATGATGCAGAAGCTGGTGGGGATCGTGCGCGAGGAGGGCGAGATGCGGCAAGCACTCAGCGGCGTGGCCAAGCTGCGCGAACGCGCGACCAAGGTGGGCGTGCACGGCAACCGCGAATACAACCCCGGCTGGCACACCGCGCTCGACCTGCATCACCTGATGACCGTCTCTGAGGCGATCACGCTCGCGGCGATCGAACGCAAGGAGAGCCGCGGCGGACACTTCCGCGACGACTACCCCGAGAAGGACCCCGCCTACGCCACGTTCAACATCGTACTGCGTAAGGGCACGAGCGGTGCGATGGAACTGGAGCGTCGCGCGATCCCGCCGATGCCGGACGAACTGAAAGCCATCATCGAGGAGCAGAAGTCCTAATGACAGCCCACACATTCAAGGTCTGGCGCGGCGAGCGCGGGACCGGCGCCTTCAAGGACTACACCACCGACATCACCGAAGGCATGGTGGTGCTCGACGCCATGCTCCAGATCCAGGCGGAGAACGCCAACGACCTCGCGATCCGCTGGAACTGCAAGGCCGGGAAGTGCGGCTCCTGCTCGGCGGAGATCAACGGTAATCCCAAGCTCATGTGCATGACGCGCATGGACGAGCTACCGGCGCACGAGCCAGTGACCGTCGAGCCGATGCGCGCCTTCCCGCATGTGCGCGACCTCGTGACCGACGTCTCGTGGAACTTCGAGCAGAAGAAGAAGATCAAGAAATTCAAGCCGCGCGCCCCCGATGCCCCCGATGGCACCTGGCGCATGGCGCAGTCGGACGTGGACCGCGTGCAGGAGTTCCGGAAGTGCATCGAGTGCTTCCTCTGCCAGGACGTCTGCCACGTGCTGCGCGACCATCAGAAGCACGACGAGTTCATCGGGCCGCGGCATCTGGTGTATATCGCCGCACTCGAGATGCACCCGCTCGACACCGAGGACCGCATGCGCGACCTCAAGGACGAGCATGCGATCGGCTACTGCAACATCACCAAGTGCTGCACCACGGTGTGCCCCGAGCACATCGCCATCACCGACAACGCGATCATCCCGCTCAAGGAGCGCGTGGTCGACGAGTTCTACGATCCAGTGGTGAAGTTCGTCCGCCTGCTCCGGGGGAAGCGCACATGACGCGAACACTGCCGCAGCTCAAGCCGATCACCAAGGCCGGCGTCGTCGCCGCCCTGCTCAAGGGGCATCGCTACCGCGTGCTCAACGACTCGATCGCCGCCGAGAGCATCTGCTTGGACGTGTTGGCGATCGAGCCCGAGAACGTCGAGGCACTCGTGATGCATGTGCTCGCGATCACTGACCAGTTCACGGCCGGGCGCGCCGAGGACTTGGCGCGCGCTGGTGCGGCGGTCGGCCGGCTCAGTGATCCGTACAAGCACGCCTACTACAACGGCGTGATCGCCGAGCGGTGGGCCAAGTCGGTGCTGCAGCGCGCAGTGCCGCGTGCGGCGGAGATGGCGTACGACTGGATCGAGAAGGCGCTCGTCTGGTACGCCAAGGCCGAGAACACGCGACCGGCGGGGAATGACGAGGCGATCCTGCGGTGGAACACCTGTGTGCGGATGTTGCAGCGGGACTCGCACCTGAAGCCGCGTGAGGCGGAGGCGTGGGAGCCGAGTCT
>JAYTNC010000245.1:0-1542 GCA_043748515.1 Gemmatimonadota bacterium
CGGATGATCATCGTCGCGCGCGGATGCACCGCGGGGACGGTGGCCACCTGCAGCGCATCGAACACGCCGAGGATGTTGAGCTTGCCTTCCTGCGAGATGTTCGCGGCGTCGGCGAAGAGGGCGAATGAGACATGCATGACGAAGAAGATAGCCCGTCCCGCGGTCCTCCGCCTTCGACGGGCTGTTAGTTTTCCCGGGTGTCCACGGCCGAGCATCCCCTTCCCCACGCGCGCAAAGTCTCGCGCATGACCGAGCTGAGCCTCGTGCTCATGGCGGTGATCTGGGGCGTGAACTTCTCGGTCGTGAAGTACGGGACTCAGGTGATGGAGCCGCTCGCCTACAACGCGCTGCGGATGTCGATCGGGTGCGCGGTGCTCCTTGCCCTCGCGGCCTGGCGTCCGGGGAAGCGCGCGAACACGAGCGACCGCTGGCGCCTGATGGCGCTCGGCGTGCTCGGGCATTGCGTCTACCAGATCCTCTTCATCTCGGGGATCGCGCTCACGCGCGCCGGAACGGCCTCGCTCGTCGTGGCCGCGAGCCCTGCGGCGGTCGCGCTCGTCGCGCGTGCCTTCGGGCACGACAAGCTTTCGACCCGCGCGACGGCGGGTCTGGCCCTCTCGATCGCGGGCGTCTTCCTCGTGCTCGGCGGTTCGGTGAGCGCCGACGGATCGGCGCATCTGGTCGGCGACCTCATGATCCTCGGCGCGGTCTGCTGCTGGGCCTTCTACACGAACTGGCTCGTCGCCTTCACGCAGCGCGTCGATGCCGTGCAGGTGGCCGCCTGGACGCTCGTCGGCGGCGTGGTGCCGCTCAGCCTGATCGCGACGCCGCAGCTGCTGCGCGTCGACTGGCCCGCGATCACGCTGCTGACCTGGGGCTCAGTCTTCTACTCCGGCGTGCTCGCGATGGTCGTGGCCTATCTGCTCTGGTACCGCGGCGTGCACCAGATCGGCCCCACCCGCACCTCGATGTTCGGCAACCTGCAGCCGATCGTCGCGGTCGCGGTCGCGTGGATCGCGCTCAACGAAGTGCCCACGCTGTATCAGGGCGCCGGCGCGGCCACGGTGCTCGGCGGCCTCTACCTCTCCCGCAAGTGAAGCGCGTCGTCCTCTTCGACATCGATGGCACGATCCTGCTCACCCACGGGGCGGGGCGGGCCGCGATGGAACCCGCGCTCGTCGAGCACTTCGGCACGTCGGGATCGCCGGACTACCGCTACGACGGCAAGACCGACAAGCTCATCGTGCGCGAGATGATGCGTGACGAGGGCTTCACCGACGCGGAGATCGACGCGCGCATGACGGCGGTGCTGGCGCGTTACCTCGAGAACCTGCACGATGCGCTCGCCGATCCGGCGCGCACGGCGTACGTGCTCCCCGGCATCCATGGGATCATCGATGAGGTCGAACGCGCCGACGACCTCGTGCTCGGACTGCTCACCGGCAACGTCGCGACGGGCGCGCGCGCCAAGCTGCGCGCGGTCGACCTCGACTTCGATCGCTTCGTGGTGGGCGCGTTCGGCTCCGACCACGAGGACCGTCC
>JAYTNC010000246.1:0-1547 GCA_043748515.1 Gemmatimonadota bacterium
TTCGTCACGACGCGCCCGACGCTCGAGCGCGCGGTGAAGGAGATCCGCGTCGAACTCGTCGAGCGGCTGGCGGTGCTCAAGGCGGCCAACAAACTGCTCGAAGCGCAGCGGCTCGAGTCGCGCACGAACTTCGACATCGAGATGATGCTCGAGATCGGGACCTGTCCGGGCATCGAGAACTACTCGCGCATCCTCGCCGGCCGGAAGACCGGCGACCGGCCCGCCTGTCTCTTCGACTACTTCCCCGACGACTTCTTCGTCGTCGTCGACGAGTCGCACGTCACGCTGCCGCAGATCGGCGGGATGTTCAACGGCGACCGCGCGCGCAAGACGACGCTCGTCGAGTACGGCTTCCGCCTCCCCAGCGCGCTCGACAACCGGCCGCTGATGTTCGACGAGTTCCTGCAGCTCACGCCGCGCGCCGTCAACGTCTCGGCGACCCCGGGCGACCTCGAGCTCAAGCTCTCCGGCGGCGTGATCGTCGAGCAGGTGATCCGCCCGACCGGCCTGCTCGATCCGATCATCGAGATCCGGCCGGTGAAGGGGCAGGTCGACGACCTCCTGCATGAGATCCGGATCCGCGAGCGGCGCGGGGAGCGCGTGCTCGTCACCACGCTCACCAAGCGCATGGCGGAGGACCTGAGCGACTATCTCGCCCAGGTCGGCGTGCGCGTGCGCTACATGCACGCCGACATCGACGCGATCGAGCGGATGGAGATCGTGCGCGGCCTGCGGCTCGGTGAGTTCGACGTGCTCATCGGGATCAACCTCCTGCGCGAGGGGCTCGACCTGCCCGAGGTCTCGCTCGTCGCGATCCTCGACGCCGATCAGGAGGGGTTCCTCCGCTCGGACCGTTCGCTGATCCAGACGACGGGGCGCGCGGCGCGGCATGTCGACGGCCGCGCGATCTTCTACGCCGACCGCATCACCGGGTCGATGCAGCGCTGCCTCGACGAGACCGACCGCCGCCGCCGCACGCAGGCGGCGCACAACCTCGAGCACGGCATCGTGCCGACCGGCGTGATCAAGAGCCACGACCAGGTGCGCGTCATGTCGCGCATCGCCGACGCGCGCGAGGGCACCGAGCGGCGCGACGCGGCGCGCACCAGCGGGAAGAAGCAGAAGAAGGTCGCCGAGGCGCAGCGCACCTACGGTACCGACGACCTGCCGGCGCTCGTGCAGCGGCTGGAGGAGGAGATGAAGACCGCCGCGAAGGATCTCGACTTCGAGACCGCGGCGCGGCTGCGCGACGAACTCTTCGATCTGAAGGCCGCCATGGGCGACGGCGGAGCGCGGAGCGCACGTGCCCGCCGTTGAGCTGACCGAGCCGCAACTCGTGGAGTGGGGCGACCGGTTCGGTCGCGCGCTCGCGCTGCCTGCGTTCGTCACCTTCTCCGGCGATCTCGGGGCGGGGAAGACCACGCTCATCCGCGCGATCGCGCACGCGCAGGGCGCGCTCGAGCCCGTGACGAGCCAGTCGTACGGCCTCGTGCACGAGTACGCGTCGCCACGCGGACCGGTGATCCACATCGATCTCTATCGGCTCG
>JAYTNC010000247.1:0-4011 GCA_043748515.1 Gemmatimonadota bacterium
ACGTGCGCTACAACAAAGGGCTCGATCGCTTCACGTTGCGCGGGCGGACGACAGTCGATAGGGCAGTGGAAGCTCTACTGCCTGGTACACAACATCGAAAAGCTCGCCCACGCGGGCTACGCGGGCTACGCGGCGTAGCGACCACGCTCGAGCGCACGGCGCGCGGGCCGATCACGCACCGCCGGCGGGTATTCGACCGCCCACACCACCACATCGCGCGCCGAAGCACCACGTTGTCGCACCGCGCACGTCGACATCGAGCTTTTTCTACAGCCTCAACGTTGGGTTGTTTTGCGGCCGCTTCAATTAGACGACGCCGACGGTCGCTAAGCCCTCACCAGATTCCTCGAACAGCGGTAGGCATCGCGGACACAGGCCGTGGGAGAACTGTGTCTTCGTCCGCCCGGAGATATAGGTCTCAAGGGAAGACCACGCCTCTCCCTCGCGGATCGCCTTACAGTGCGCGCAGATGGGCAGGTAGTCGCGCAAGGCATGCGTCAGGGCATTATCCAGCTGGGTCTGGATCATGCGCCGTTGCTCTTCCGCGCGGAGCATTAAGCCGCTGGCGCGGTCGGCGAAGGCTCCAAAGCCCACAATCAGACTTCCGGCCAGGCTGCGCATCCACCACTCGTTCGCGTCAATCGGAAGCAGGTTGCTCATCCACCCACCACCCTCCGCGAAGAACCACGTGTGGATCGCAGCCTCGAGCAGCCAGAACGTGGCCGCGACGCCAACACCAACCCAGAAAAGTCTGTGGCGCTCCCACATGTGGGCCTCTCGTCCGGCTGACGTTTGGTTGTGCTGCGGCCGCTTCGATAAAATGCAGGTGGGCGGCCGCGCGGTACCGAAAGGTACGACAGAGCGCGGCCGCCCACCTGCTGCATTAACGCGGCCGTCTGCACCAGCTGCCGTTAGCCCGCGTCAGCGGACCACAACCCGCCATTCGAGCGGCCTACCGTTCCTTCGCTCAACTCGGAGCGTAGCGACGCCGGCGCGCTGAAAGGTGATCGACGCATCGTGTTCGATGTACGTCATCTCAGCTCCGCATGGCATCCCCGAACCGACGATGTCGTAGAAATGAATCGTGGCGGCGAGACCGTCGAATCGGACATCGGTCCCTCCGTTGCGTATGCAGGTGTCGGAGTTCTGAGTGGTCGTTCGAATCGTCGCGGGGACGCCAACGGTCATCGAGTCGGGGACGATGACACCGCCGCGATTCACCGCGACGAGCAGCGTGTCCCACCGCGGCGGCGGCCAGTTGGCAGTCGGGAGAGGGTCCGGGGATGGGCGCGAACGACCGTAGAACGCGAGACTCCCCACGGCGACCATCAAGGCCAACAGGGTCGTTTCGCGACGCGTCATCGAAGCTGGAGGTCCGTCGGGCTAACGTGTATTGGCTTGACCTGCGTAGCAAGGAATCTGACCGCGCGGCCATGCGATTCCCATTCAAATCTCAGTCCGGCGCCGAGCACCGCAACCCCCTGCGTACAAACGCGGTAGCCTTGGTCCGCAGCCGACCGATTGAGCGTCGCGCTGAGTTAGACGGACCTGCCTAATTCCCCCCGTCCGGCGGAGATCGCCGTCCGACTCGGCCCATATCGGAACTGACGGCCCGAGCTGGCCGGAACGACACGCGCACGATCGCATCGAGACGATCGACTGCGTTGCGACTGCGTTGCGACTGCGTTGCGCCTGCGAAGCAGCTGCACTCGCAGACCGACCCGCGTGGCCACGTGCGTTCCGATCTGCGTCGCGCGGCCTCCCATCACGCGCTCGAGCGCGTCGCGCGCGCTCACGAATTGCGCGAGGAAGTCCGCCGGCAGTCCGTTGGCGATGAAGAGTGCTTCGAACCGCCGCGCCGACTCGATCATGCCGTCGCACGCCACGAGCACCTTCGTCGGGCCGAGAGGCTGCACCGGCATGCGGAGCGACGCCGGAAGCCCGACGTCGGACTCGGGCTCGACCTGCGCGCGCGCGATCGTCACGATCGGACGCATGTGCCTGTCGAAGATCAGCGCGATCTGATCCGACTGCCGCCGCGCTTCCGCGCGGCGCAGCGCGCGCGTCGCCGGATCCGCCTCGAGGAACGACCGCACCCGCACGAACGCGTCCATCACCCGCTTCTGCTTCGTGTACATCGCTGCCTCCCTTCCATATGGATGTGGATGGACGCAATCGCCCCCGGGGACCCCGCCCGTGCCCTCCGTCACGGGCGGCCGAACTCATTCACGGTGATCGGCGGCTACTGCTGCCTCGTCGGCCGCGAAGCAGTGCTGTCCGCCCGCTCGTCGATGCTGGCTGCCCGCTACTCGCCGCTGCGCGGTCGCTCGACTCGACTGTCCGGACGCGACTTCCGCGTGGCAGCTCGCGATGACTCGTTGATCGAGGTCGAGTCGAGACTGACCGCGCGCGACTTGAGACTGTCAGCTCGACGATCGTGGTCGGCTGCCCTTCCCTCGCGATCCGCGGCGTCGTACTCGACATTCTCCGCCTGCGGCTTGAGGTCGACCGGCGGGGACTCACGCGCGACCGGCTGCTCAACCCCTCTGCTGGTAAAACGTCCGAGCGGCCCGATTCTTACGAATGCCCGAATGGCGAGTTTGGTCAGCCAGATTGGTATTCACAGGAAGCGAGGCGAGTAACGCGGTCCGCTACCACATGGAGTCGGATCAGCGCGTGCCCTTCATGCGCACGATGACCGTACCACCGCTCTCCTCGTCATCCCGCGCGAACAGCAGCTCGCCATTCGGCAGCATCGCCAGCGGCAGCCCCATGCCGGTCGTCGACCCCACGTAAACGCCCTCGGAGTTGAACACATCCACGATCGCCGGTCGCACGACGTGCGGCGTGCGGAGCGCCCACATCGTCGCGTCGGGCAGGAGCGCCACGTCGAAGATGAACGGATACTGCAGCGCGACGCCCTGCTTGGCCATCATCTCCTCGACCGGCACGACGCAGTTGGGACGTCCGGGGCCGAAGCCGATCGTCATCCCCTTCGGATACTGCCCGCGCACGTCAGCCTCGGTCGGCACATGCGGCACGAGCGGACGCCGGATGCTCGCGAGGGGGCGCGCGCCTTCGTAGAGCCACAGTTCATAGCCCGGCTGATCGTTCACCAGCAGGCGCGCGGCGCTCGCCTGCATGGAGATCTGCGGCGCGAAGAGCGGGGTCGCGAACGGCAGCCCGATGCAGCCGAAGCTCACGCCGCCGCTCACCTTCGTGGCCACTCGGCGCAGCGGCTCGCTCCCGAGTGTGTCGGCGAAGACCGAGTACACCTGAAGGGTGTCGCTGACATCGTTGCGCCGGAACCAGAGCCCGCCGTTGCGGAACGCGAGCATCTCCGAGTTGGCGAGCGCACCTTCGAGGCGCAGGTCCGGCGCCGGCGAGAGATCGGGCAGGAAGCGCACGAGTCCGCGCTTGGCCGCGTCCCGCACCCAGATCGCGTCGGCCTGCGCGCCGATCGCGATCGGGAACTGGAACTCCCCGGGCCCGCCGCCCTTCCGACCGATCGTCCGCTCGTAGCGCCCATCGCGGCCGAACCGGATGACCGCCGGATCGCGCGTCATCACGTAGGTGCGCCCCGCGCGGTCCGCGAGCACATGGAACGTGAAGACGTTCGTGAACAACCACGGCTCGCCGAGCGAGTCGCGCAGCACGTCGATCTCCTTGAACGTCCACGGCAGCACGGTGTCGCGAGCGCCCGAGGTGATCAACCGCACGCCGGCCGAGTCGGTGCGGATCACGTCGCTCGACGCGTCCTCGGCGCCGTCGCAGGCGGAGAGTCCGAGCGCGAGGAGCGATACGAACGCGAGGAACGATGCGAGCGCGGCGAAGCGCGCGCGACGGGGGCGATGTCCAGTGGGGTTCATTGCGTGACGATCTTGTAGATGACGATGGTGGGCAGGTCGTCTTCGTCGAGTTGCACGAGCGCGAACCGGTCGCCGTGGATGCGCATGAGAGGGAAGCTTAGCGCACGGAAGCCCGGCGCGAGCGTCGCGATCCGTCGGCCGC
>JAYTNC010000248.1:0-3699 GCA_043748515.1 Gemmatimonadota bacterium
TCGCATGCATCATGAGCGTGGCGAGCGATCCCTTCACGCCGATCCTGCCGCGCGTCACGCCGGCGAGCGGATCGAGCTCGCCGCGCATGACCTGCTTCCAGGTGGCGTAGGGCGCGCGCAGCACGAAGGGCGCGGTCACGGCATCCGGATGACGGATCACCGCACTGTGACAACGGCCGCGATCGAGCGTGAGCTCGACCGCGACCGGTTCATCGTATCCTAGTTCCGGCACTGCATCGAGGACGAGCGCGACGGGCCACGTCCACTTGGCCGCAGTCTCACGATACGCGGCGTCCGCCTCGATGGCATCACGGAACGCCGCCGCCCAGTCGGGTGTGAAGGGCCGGTGGGCTGCGGCGTTCATTCGCGCCTACTCGTTCGACGTCGGCGCGGGCGTCGCTTCGTCGATCGGCCAGAACTCGACGCGGTTGCCGTTGAACAGCGGCACCGCGATGAGTTTGCGCGCCGGATCGTAGCCGAGGTCGGCCGGAGCGGCGAGACCCTTGCGGAGCGTGGTGCTCATGCCGCCGGAGAAGACCGTCAACGACGAATCGGCCCAGCTCGAGTAGATCGCCCGCCCGTCGCCGAGCACGACGAGGCCGTCGCCGCCGCCGGGGCCGGTGCCGAGCACGGTCGCTTCCTTCGCGCCCGGGACCCACTCGAAGACGTTCGGCGTGTTGAAGCCGACGAGCATCCACGCGTTCCTGGCTGCGTCCCACGCGATGCCGTTCACCGCGGACTGCTTGGGCAGCACGACGCCGACGCTCGGCACGCCGTTGCGCACGACGAAGACCTGGCTCTGGCCGGGGTGCGTCACCGCGCCGGTCGCGTCGAACGCGATGCCGCTGTCGGTGATGTAGATGCCGCCGTCGTTGCCGACCGCGACGTCGTTGAGGAAAGTCGCGCGCAGCGGCGCGAGGTCGATGCTCGCGACCTGTTTGCCGCTCGTGAGGTCGAAGCCGCGCAGCGCGTCGATGTCGGCGACCCAGAGCGTGTCGCCGCGCATCGCCATGCCCTTGGGGGCGTGGAGCGTGACGTCCCCGTCGGCGCCATTGATGAACGGCAGTGAGTCCATGGTCTCACCGCTGGCGCCGAGTCGCACGATGTAGCCGTTGTCGTCCTTCTGCGGCGGGTTGCCGTTGATGTTCGAGACGTACCAGATCTGGCGCGTCGCGTCCCAGAGGACCGATTCGGGGGTTGCCAGCCCCACGCTCGCGACGTGGAGCGGGGTGTTGACGTCGCGCGCCGCGGGAGCGGCCGCTTCGGACTCGGCCTCCGGCTTGGCGCAGGCGGAAACGGCGGCGGCGGCGGTGAAAGCGAACGCGGCGAGCATACCGCGCGTAAGCGAACGAACAATGAACGGCATTGCAGATGTCTCCGTGAGGTCGTAGGTGGCCGCCCGCTGGGCGGCGACTGCGTGAATCTAGGGAATCAACGGGTCAAAGGCGCGAGCCGTGCCCGCTTGCTTTCCACTCCCGGTTCAGGCAACATCGGAACGCAGGTCCCCACCCCTGAGGAGGAAGTTCGCGTGAGTGTTCGCACCTTGATCCGCCGCGCCGCGTTCACCGCTGCCGCAACGGTCGCATTCTGGCCCGTCGCGCTCAGCGCGCAGACGGTGCAACCCGCCGCCCTCAACGGCCTTCGCTGGCGTGAACTCGGCCCCGCCCGCGGCGGCCGTTCGGTCGCCGCCGCCGGCTCCGTGGCGCGCCCGCTCGAGTACTGGATGGGCACCACCGGCGGCGGCGTCTGGAAGACGACCGACGGAGGCACCAACTGGCAGCCGGTCACCGATGGCTACTTCGGCGGCACGATCGGCGCGATCGGCGTCGCCGAGTCGAATCCGGACGTCGTGTACGTGGGCGGCGGCGAGACCGACATCCGCGGCAATACCTCGCATGGCGATGGTCTCTGGAAGACCATCGATGCCGGCCGCACCTGGACCTACATGGGTCTCAAGGAGACCCGTCACATCGGCCGCGTGCGCGTGCACCCGACGAATCCGGACATCGTCTATGTGGGCGCGCTGGGCCATGCGTTCGGGAAGAACCCCGAGCGCGGCGTCTTCAAGACGACCGACGGCGGCAGGACCTGGAACAAGATCCTCTTCCGCAACGATTCGACGGGCGTCTGGGAACTGCTCATGGACCCGACCGATCCGAACACGCTCTACGCGAGCTTCTGGCATGCGTATCGCACGCCCTGGATGCTCAACTCGGGCGGCCCCGGCGGCGGCATCATGAAGACGACCGACGGCGGCGCGACCTGGCGCGAACTCACGGCCAACCCCGGCCTCCCGCGCGGCGTGCTCGGCAAGATCGGCATCGCCGTCTCGCCGGCGAATCCGCGCCGTGTGTGGGCGCAGATCGAAGCCGATTCGGGCGGCACCTATCGCTCCGACGACGCCGGCGCCACGTGGCAGTTCCTCAACGGCGACCGCAACCTGCGTCAGCGCGCCTGGTACTACTCGCGCATCGTCGCCGATCCCAAGGACACCAACGTCGTTTACGGGCTCAACGTCTCCTTCCATAGGAGCATCGACGGTGGCAAGACCTTCCGCCAGTCGATCCAGGTGCCGCATGGCGACAACCACGACCTGTGGATCGCGCCGAACGATCCGCTGCGCATGGTGCAGGCGAACGACGGCGGCGCAAACGTCAGCACCAACGGCGGCGTCACGTGGAGCGAGCAGGACTTCGCGACCGCGCAGATGTACCATGTGTCGACGTCGAACCACTTCCCGTACTGGGTCTGCGGCGCGCAGCAGGACAACTCGACGCTCTGCGGCCCGAGCCGCAAGGCCGGCAACATCGCGATCGGCGATTGGCAGGACGCGGGCGGCGGCGAGTCGGGCTACGTCACGCCGCACCCGACCGAGCTCGACATCATCTACGCCGGCAGCTACTCGGGGTACCTCACGCGCAAGGACATGCGCACGGGCCTCGAGCGCAACATCAACGCCTGGCCCATGAACCCCATGGGTTGGTCGTCCGAGGACATCAAGTTCAAGTTCCAGTGGACCTTCCCGATCATCGTCTCGCTGCACGATCCCAAGGTCCTCTACGTCGGCGGGAGCCATCTCTTCCGTTCGACCAACGAAGGCCAGCGCTTCGACATCATCTCGCCGGCGCTCGCGCGCAACGATCCGCGCACGCTCGGCGCCTCGGGCGGTCCGATCACCAAGGACCAGACGGGCGTCGAGACCTACGGCACGATCTTCACGTTCGCCGAGTCGTTCCAGTCGTCGAACGTGCTCTGGGTCGGCACCGACGACGGCTACGTGCAGCTCTCGCGCGACGGCGGCAAGACGTGGAAGAACGTGACGCCGCCGGGGATCGGTGACTTCGCGCGCATCTCGCTGATCGAGGCGTCGCACTATCAGGAGGGCGCGGCCTACGTGGCCGCCAACCGCTTCCAGCAGGACGACTTCTCGCCGTCGCTCTGGAAGACGACCGACTTCGGCGCGACCTGGACGAAGATCGTGAACGGCATCACCGCGGACGAGTTCACGCGCGCGATCCGCGAGGATCCGGTGCGCCGCGGTCTGCTCTATGCGGGTACCGAGCGCGGCGTCTGGGCGAGCTTCGACGACGGCGCCAACTGGCAGAAGCTGCAGCGCAACCTGCCGCCGGTGCCGGTGCACGACCTCGTCATCAAGGACGGCGACCTGATCGCCGGCACGCATGGCCGGTCGTTCTGGGT
>JAYTNC010000249.1:0-7695 GCA_043748515.1 Gemmatimonadota bacterium
GCCGACGGACTCGTGCGCGGCATCTCGCCGGCTGGTGAACTCCTGCTCGAGACGCCGCAGGGCGTCGCTCCGTTCCGCGCCGGTTCGCTCGTCTTCGCCAACTCCTGAGGATCGCCTGATGCTGCTCGTCGCCGACGTCGGCAACACCGAGACCACGCTGGGCCTCTGCGAAGGCGAGGTCGTCACCGATCATTGGCGCATCACGACCGAGGCCGGACGCACGCCCGACGAGGTCTTCATCCTGCTGAAGAATCTCCTCGCGGCCAACGGCGTCGACGCGGCGCGCGTCACCGCGGGCGCGATCGGCTCGGTGGTGCCGAGCGTGACCGGCGCGCTCACGGAGGCGGTCGCGCGGATCACCGGGAGCGTTCCCGTCGTCGTCGATTCGCGTTCGAAGCTCGGCATCACGCTCGCCGTCGACGAACCGATGACCGTCGGCGCCGACCGCATCATCAACACGCTCGCCGCGAGCCGCATCTACGGTGTCGATTGCATCGTCGTCGATCTCGGCACCGCGACGACATATGACTGCATCACCGCCGACGGCGTGTTCCTCGGCGGCGTGATCCAGCCCGGCGTACGCACGTCGGCCGAGACGCTGTTCCGCCGGACCTCCAAACTCCCGGCGACGGAGCTCGTCGCGCCGACGAAGGTGATCGGTACGCGCACCGAGGAGTGCATCCGCGCCGGCGTCGTTTTCGGCGCGGTGGACTCCGTCGACGGCATCGTGCGGCGGATCAAGGGCGAGTGGCCGCGGCCGCAGGTGCCCAAGGTGATCGCGACCGGTGGCCTGGCCCCGGTGATCAAGCCCTACTCCTCCGAGATCGAACTCGTGGAGCCGGACCTCACGCTGCACGGACTGCGCATGGCGTGGGAGATCCTCGCTCCGCGGTGAGCGTGCGGGTCAGGACCGAGCGGCGGTGCGGAGCAGCAGGTCCACCGCCTCATAGCCCGTCGGCAGCTCGATGCGGTCCGGCGCGGCACCAGCGGTGAGCAACGCCTCGACCGACTCCGGCGTGCGCCGGTCCGTCCAGTACGAATCGACGCAGGCGCGCACGGCGAGTTCGAGCGCGGTCTGACCGCGGCCGTCCTGTGCGTGCGGATCCGCGCCCGCGCCCAGCAGCAACCGCACCGCGGCGGGCCGACCGCGCCACGCGGCGACGTGCAGCGGCGTGCTCATGGGCGCGACGTCGAAGTACGGGTCCCCATGCATGTTCAGCTCGTCCACCGGCAGCCCGAGCTCGAGCAGGAGGCGCAGGCCGGTGCTGTTGCCGTTGCCCGCGAAGCGCGACATGATCGGGCCGGCGTGCGTCCGGAGCTCCTCGGCCGCGGCGGGGAGCGTCTCCACGATGGTGCGCACGGCGGGACCATGTCCGCGCGCGCAGGCCGCGAGCAGCGCGTCGCCTCCGTCGATCCGCAGCGGGATCCCGCGTCGCGCCATCGCGTCCAGCACATCGCCACGGCCGGCGCGTGCCGCCGCCGATATCGCGGAGACGCCGTCGCTCGCGATCGCGGGGTCCGCGCCATGGTCCAGCAGCAACTGGATGATCTCGAGATCGTTGTCGCGCGTGAGAGCGTGCTTGACGATGCTGCGCGTCCAGCGCGTTCCTCGCGACGGGTCCGCGCCCCGCTCCAGCAGCCAACGGACCCCCTTCACGTCGTGCCAGTCGCATTTGCGGAGCAGCATCGTCGCGAGGGTGTCGGGTGTCGCGCGCCCGCTCTCGACGAGCGCGTGCATCGCGACGCTGTCATACCCCTCGGGCGCGTGGTACGCGACTTCCTCGTCGTTGGGGTCGGCGCCATGCTCGAGCAGCAGTCGGGTGAGCGCGGCGTGGTGTGCGATGCCGGCGGCGCCGTAGAGCACGGACGCGAACTCGGGCGCCGGCCGGTGGCCGGGATCGTCGTACCCGGTGTTCGCGCGCGCACCGGCTTCGAGGAGTGCCCGCGCGGCGTCGACGAAGGCGCGCCCCTCGGTGTCGGTCGACCCGAGAAGGGTCGAGAAGCAGAGATGCGTGAGCGGGTCCCAGTCGATCGGGCCGCCGCGCGTCGTGGCGCGGCTCGGGTCCTCCGCGAGCAGTCGCCGCACCGCCGTCGAGGCGCCGAGGGCCGCCGCCACATGGATGTCCTGTTCGACGATCGTGGGCTCCACCGCGAGCAGCGCGTCGACGCGCGCTCGTGCGTTCCCGACGTCGGACACGTGGGTGCGCGCGAGGGCCCGGAGCAGGGCCTGAGTGCGGCCGTCGTCAGGTTCCAAGGTCATGGGCCACAAAGATATTTGCCCTGCGCGCGGCGGGTCAGTGCCGATCGCATCGCGATGACGGTTCGGTCGAAATGACGGCTCCGCGTGCCAGGTCGGCGCGAGTCCGGACGCCACAACGGCAGGCTTCGGGGCGAGCTAACACGTTCCACTGCATATATTTATGGCGTATGCTGCGGCTGAATAGCCGGCGTTGACTGGCCCGATGCTTGCTCGTACATTCCGGTGTTGTTAGCACTCGCAGGCGCTGAGTGCCAGAACCACTCAGCCTCTACTTCAACCAACCCTGACAGGAGAACTCATACCAATGGCAGCGAAGACGGCAGCCGCAAACAAGGTCGCGCCCCTGGCCGATCGCGTGGTCGTGAAGGCGACGGAAGAGACCGAGCAGATGCGTGGCGGGCTCTACATCCCCGACACGGCGAAGGAGAAGCCGCAGCAGGGTGAGGTGATCGCGGTCGGTCCCGGTCGCACCGAGGACGGCAAGCGCGTCGCGATGGAAGTGAAGGCCGGCGATAAGGTCCTCTACGGCAAGTACTCGGGCACCGAAGTCACGATCGAGGGCGAGCAGCTCCTCATCCTCCGCGAGAGCGACATCCTCGCGATCGTTTCGTAAGCAAGACGAAGGCTGAAGGATGAAGGCAGAAGGATGCGCCGTTCGCGCGCCCCGCACCGCCTGAGTCCTTCAACCTCCATCATTCAACATTCATCCAAGGTTCTCACATGGCTGCCAAGGAACTCCATTTCAACGTCGAAGCGCGCGCAGGGCTCAAGCGCGGCGTCGACCAGCTCGCCGAAGCGGTGAAGGTCACCCTCGGTCCCAAGGGCCGGAACGTCGTCATCGACAAGAAGTTCGGTGCCCCCACGATCACCAAGGACGGCGTGACCGTCGCCAAGGAGATCGAGCTCGCCGATCCGATCGAGAACATGGGCGCCCAGATGGTGAAGGAAGTGGCGACCAAGACCTCGGACCTCGCCGGCGACGGCACCACGACCGCGACCGTGCTCGCGCAGGCGATCTTCCGCGAAGGCCTCAAGAATGTGACGGCCGGCGCTAACCCGATGGCGATCAAGCGCGGCATCGACAAAGCCGTCACCGCGATCGTCGAGGAGCTCAAGAAGCTCTCCGTCCCGACCTCCGGCAAGAAGGAGATCGCGCAGGTCGGCACCATCTCCGCCAACAACGACCATGAGATCGGCAACCTGATCTCCGAAGCGATGGAGAAGGTCGGCAAGGACGGCGTCATCACCGTCGAAGAGGCCAAGGGCCTCGAGACGACGCTCGAGACGGTCGATGGCATGCAGTTCGACCGCGGCTATCTCTCGCCGTATTTCATCACCGACGCGGAGAAGATGGAAGCCGTCCTCGAGGACGTCTACATCCTCATCCACGACAAGAAGATCGGCTCCATGAAGGACCTGCTCCCCGTGCTCGAGAAGGTCGCGCAGACCGGCAAGCCGCTCCTGATCATCGCCGAGGACATCGAGGGCGAGGCTCTCGCCACGATCGTCGTCAACAAGCTCCGCGGCACGCTGCGCGTCTGCGCCGTGAAGGCCCCGGGCTTCGGTGACCGCCGCAAGGCGATGCTCGAGGACATCGCGGTCCTCACCAAGGGCAACGTCATCTCCGAGGAAGTCGGCTTCAAGCTCGAGAACGCGGTCCTCACGGACCTCGGCCGGGCCAAGCGCATCGTCGTCGACAAGGACAACACGACGATCATCGACGGCCATGGTGACGACGACAAGATCAAGGGCCGCATCAAGGAGATCGAGGTCGCGGTCGAGAAGTCGACCAGCGACTACGACAAGGAGAAGCTCCAGGAGCGCAAGGCCAAGCTCGCCGGCGGTGTCGCGGTGATCAACGTCGGCGCAGCCACCGAGAGCGAGATGAAGGAAAAGAAGGCCCGGGTCGAGGACGCGCTCCACGCGACCCGTGCCGCGGTCGAGGAAGGCATCGTCCCCGGCGGCGGCGTCGCGCTCATCCGCGCGCAGGTCGCGCTCAAGACCCTCAAGCTCGATGCCGAGGAGCAGATCGGCGTCGACATCATCCGTCGCGCCATCGAGGAGCCGATCCGCATCATCGTCCAGAACGCGGGTGGTGAAGGCTCGATCGTCGTCGAGAAGGTGCGCGCGTCGAAGGACAAGAACTTCGGCTACAACGCCTTCTCGGACACCTACGAGGATCTCGTCCTCGCCGGCGTCATCGACCCGACGAAGGTGACCCGCACGGCACTGCAGAACGCCGCGTCGATCGCCTCGCTCCTCCTCACCACGGAAGCGCTCATCGTGGAGAAGAAGGAGAAGGACTCCCACTCGCCGGCGCCGCAGGGCGGTGGCATGGGCGGGATGTACTAGGGAAGAAGACAGAAGGAAGCAGGCGGAAGGTCAGCGGCGCCCCCACCGGATCACGGTGGGGGCGCCGCTCGCATTCATCCTTCCTCCTTCGACCTCGACTCAGTTCTTCGGCAGCAGCTCCGCCGCCTTCTCCGCCGAGTCCACCTGCTCGACCACCCGCTCGATCAGGCCCGACCCGATGTCGTAGACCCAGCCGTGCAGCATCGGACGTTTGCCGCGCTTCCAGGCGTCGAGCACGATCGGCGTGCGGCTCAGGATCCCGACCTGCTGCAGCACGTTGAGGTGCGAGAGCTTGTGCAGCCGCGAACCGGAATCCGGGCAGGCGTCGAGGTCGGCCTGGTGCCAGCGGATCGTGCTCCGGATGTCGGAGAGCCAATGGTCGATCAGGCCGTGCGCCGAGTCCGCCGAGGCGGCCTTGAGCGCGCCGCAGTTCGAGTGACCGCACACGATCACGTGCTCCACGTCGAGTACGTCCACGGCGAACTGCACCACCGACAGGATGTTCATGTCGGTCTCCCACACCTGATTGCCGATGTTGCGGTGCACGAACATCTCGCCCGGCAGCGCGCCGGTCATCAGCTCGAGCGGCACGCGGCTGTCGGAACAGCCGATGATCAGGTGATGCGGCGTCTGGGCCTGCTCGCGCTTCGTGAAGAAGTCGGCGTCCTGCTCGACCATCTCGCGCGCCCACTCGGCGTTGTTCGCGATCAGCTTCTGGTAGTGCTGCATGGGTGTTCCGGGACGGAGGGTCGGGATCAGTGCGCGCCCGCGCCGCTCTGGCGGGACGGGATGGCCACGAGTCGATAATCGATGTTGCGGAGCGTCGCGGTATCGGAGAACTGATGCAGCACCTCGAGCGCGTCCGCGTCGATGCGCCGGGTGGTCCGGCCGTCGACCTCGATCCGACTGCCCGGTGCGAGCGCGTCGAGTTCGCTGAGCAGCGCGGCCTTGTTGAGGAAGTTCACGTGGTCGTGCAGCTGCCAGCGGCGCAGGACGGCGCCCCTCGGGCTCACCTCGGTGAACGGCGGATTCAGCAGCGTATCCCGCAGGATGATGAAGACGCCGACCGACATGCCGATCGAGATGCCGACGAGCAGGTCGGTGAACAGGATCGCCGCCACTGTGATCACGTATGGGATCCACTGTGAGCGGCCGCGCCGGATCATCGCGCGCAGAATCGACGGATGCGCGAGCTTGAAACCGGTGTGCAGCAGGATCGCCGCGAGCGCCGCGAGGATCAGCTGGATGACGCCGCCGATCACGACCGCGACGAGGAAGGCACGATAGTCCCCCAGCTGCGTGATCGCCGCGAGGACGATCGCGGTGAGGCCCGCGGCCGGGCCGCTGACCATGAGGGCCGAACCGCTCAACGAGCCGACGACGAGTCCGCCGACCACGCCGGCGATGATCCCCGCGAAGAGCGGGGCACCGGACGCGAGCGCGACGCCGAGGCAGAGCGGGAGCGCCACGAGGAAGACCACGACCGATGCGGGCCCGTCGTGCTTCCATTGGATCGACTGCGGTTGTGACGCGTGCTCGGGCATGGTCCTCCTCGGACCGGTCGGGACGCGCGATCGGAGCGGGTGGATCACGCCGGTGGGGTGTGACATGGACCCTGCACACCGTGTCGAACGGGCGCGCGCGGGTGAAGTGTTCCGCCGGTGCGTTGCGGCGCCGAGCGGCCGGTTCGCGTCCTATACGCCAAGCGACAACTGAACGCTGACGTGAGGGCGCGCCGACAGCGCGAATGCCGGGGCAGGTGTCCGTCGGTCGGCCGCGCGCACCGGGCCGCGGAAGCCCGCGCGCGCCAGGCCCTCACGCACGGTGCGCTCAGCGAGCGCGGGCGCGTTGTTCACCTCGCTCAGGTGCAGGAGCGACACCGCGCGCAGCGACGGACCGGCGAGCCGCGCCGCGAGCGCCGCGCAGGTCGCGTTGCTGATATGCCCGCGCCCGCCGACGATCCGCTCCCGCAACGACCGCGGATACGGGCCGTTCCGCAGCATCTCCACGTCGTGATTCGCCTCCAGGCAGAGCGCATCGCAGCGTGCGAACGCTTCCGCGAGCGCTTCGGGAACCGCGCCGAGGTCGTGCGCCACACCGACACGGGCCCCGCTCGCCGTCGCCGTGATGACGAACGCCAGTGGTCCCGACGCATCATGCGGGATCGCGATCGCCTCGACGGTGAACCCGTCCAGTACCGTCGTTCCGCCCGCGACCATCGGGCGTCGCCAACGCGCCTCGAGTGCGCGCAACGAGCCGAGCGTCCCCGCCGACGCGTGGACCGGCCATCGGTACTTCTTCTGCGCCCGCTCGGCGCCCTGCGCGTGGTCGACATGTTCATGTGTGAGCAGCAGGGCGCTCACCGATTCGGGCTCGACGCCGATCGTCCGCAGCCGCGTGACGATCGCCCGCGGGCCGAACCCGCAGTCGATCAGGATCCGGTGCCCGTCGCTCTCGAGCAACAACGCGTTGCCGGAACTGCCGCTCCCGAGGGTCCAGCCCCTCACGCGACGCTCACGGGCGTCACGCCAGCGCGCTCATCATGGCGTCCAGCGCGCCGCATGCGCGGCGCGCAGGCATTCGCGCATCCGCGGCGAGAGCGCGACGTCGCGCCGCGCCATCACGCGCTCCGCGACCTGCAGGAACTTGTCGAGCGCGAAGCGCTGCCACTCGGGCGCCTCGCCCCACGCGAACGGCGCGACCGCCTTGGGTGGCATCGTGCTGCCGAACACGTTCGCGCCCGCGCCGATCACGCAGCCCGTGGTGAGCTGTGTCCCGATCCCCGTCTTCGCATGGTCGCCGATCAGGCTACCGAGGAACTGCAGTCCGGTCGCTTCGATACCACGGGGCGTCCAGAGCGAGACGGGGCCGTACGAGTTCTTGAGGTTGCTCGTGACGGTGTCCGCGCCGAGGTTCGCCCAACGGCCGATGATCGAGTGTCCGACGAAGCCGTCGTGCCCCTTGTTGCAGTGCCCGATCATGATCGTGGAACTCATCTCGCCGTGCACCTTCACGCGCTCGCCGATGCTGCACGACCCCACGCGGCCACCGCTCACGGTCGCGTCCTCGCCGATGATGCACGG
>JAYTNC010000250.1:0-5124 GCA_043748515.1 Gemmatimonadota bacterium
GCGAGCGCCACCTCCTCGAGTTCCGAGAGCAGGTCGGCCAGGCGGATCTTCGTGCGCGTCGTCCAGCCCTTGGAGACCACCTGCTTGTCCCGCACGTCGGCAGCGAGGATGATGCGCCCCGGATACGCACTCGCCTGCTCGCGCAGCCACGACGGATCCTCGATGCCGCGCGTGCCGACGATCACGCGGTCGGCACCGTCGTCGAAGAGAGAGCTGAGCGCGTCGTCGTCGCGTACGCCGCCGCCCACCTGGATCGGCAGCGTGACGTCGCGCAGCAGTTCGCGTATGATCCCGCGGTTGTCGCCGCGACCGGTCGCCGCGTCAAGGTCCACGACATGGAGGCGAGAGAACCCCGCGGCGGCCCAGCGCCGCGCCACGGCAACGGGATCGTCGAGCCGAACCGACTCGGCGTTGTAGTCCCCACCGACCAGCTGAACGCAGTGCCGGTCGCGGAGATCGAGGGCGGGAATGGCGAGCATCAGCGGTCCACTTGGGGAATGGTCGATCGCGTCGACGCCGAAGCGACGCCGCGCAGGAAGTGATCGAGGAATCGCAGCCCCGGCCAACTGCTCTTCTCGGGATGGAACTGTACGCCCATGCAGGACCCGCGGCGCACGGCGGCGGCATATCGGTCGCCGTCGTGCGTGGACCAGGCCGTCACGACGGACGGATCCTCGGGGCGGCACACATAGCGATTGGCGTAGTATGCGGTCGCAAGGCCGCTCTCGGCGAATGCGGGGTCCGTCGTGCCTTCGAGCGCGTTCCACCCGATCTGCGGCGTGCGCTTCGCGCGCAGCTTGTCGACGCGCCCCGCGAAGAGACCGAGTCCGGCTCCCGGGCCTTCCTCGCTGGACTCGAACATCAATTGCATGCCGAGGCAGATCCCGAGCACCGGGAGCCCGGCGAGGACGGCGTCACGCATCGCCTCGCGCGCCGACGCGATCCGCTCCGCCGCCGCACCGAACGCGCCGACCCCTGGGAGTACGAGCAGATCGGTGTCGAGCGCCAGCCGCGGGTCCGGCTCGATCCGCACCTCCCGACCGTCGCCGGTGAGGGCCTTGGCGAGCGAGTGCAGATTCCCCGCCCCGTAGTCGAACAGCGTGATCCGCATCATGGCCAGATCTCCGGCACGAGGTCGGCCACGCGCTGCAGCATCGGCCACGGCGCCACGCCGATCCGCAGAGCCTCGCCGATGCCCGCTATCCCACTGAACGCGCGCACGCCGATCCCACGCGCTGCGAATCGCACGGCCACGGCGGCGGCGTCCTGGTCGAGCTGCCAGAACACGAAGTTCCCCTCCGACGCCCACGCGCGCACGCCGCGCCGCCCGCGCACGAGCGCGTCGAGCCGCGCTCGGTTCACGCCTGCTTCATTCGCGGCCGCGCGCATCCACGCCTCGTCCTCGCGCAGCGCGGTCGCGGCGGCGAGCTCGGCGAACGAGTTCACCTTGTACGGACCGCGCGAGCGCACCACGGCGTCGACGAGCGTCCGCGATCCCACGCCATAGCCCACGCGCAGTCCCGCGAGTCCCCACGCCTTGGAGAAGGTGCGCAGCACCAGCACCCGATCCATTCCCGGCGCGTCCGCGCGCCAGTCGCGTGCGGAGGAGTATTCCGCATAGGCCTCGTCCACGACGACGATGCCGGGTGCCAGTTCGATCAGGCGCCGGATCTCCGACTCGGGCGTCACGGTGCCGGTCGGATTGTTGGGCGAGCACAGGTAGATGATGCGCGCACCCGTCGCGAGGAGCCCGTCGACATCGGCGGATCCGTCAGGCAGCAGCGGCACGCCGACCGGCTCGAGTCCGTTGAGCCGCGCGAAATGCGGCACCATCGAGAAGCTCGGTTCCGCATGCGCGACGCGCTCGCCCGGCGACGCGACCGCGCGGAAGCAGACATCGATCAGGTCGTCGCTGCCGCAGCCGGCGACGACCTCGTCCGCGCGGACACCGACTCGTTCGGCGACCGCCTCGATGAGCGAGGCCGCGCTCACCGCGGGATACTTCACGAACGCGTCGGCCCCTGCGTCGTGCACCGCGCGCAACGCGTTGGGCGGCGCGCCCCAGAGGTTGATATTGTCGCGGAGATCCAGGTCGACGCCCACCAGCGGTGTCGGCGCATACGCCGGGATGAGCTCGAGTCCGTCTCTCTCGATCCGGATCATGCCCTCCCCCACTGACGCGCCGCTGCGGCGTGCCCGGGCAGTCCCTCGGCGTCGGCGAAAACGCCGACGTCCTCGGCGAGCGACCTCGCCGTGGCGGGCGGAATGCGCTGCGACGTGGTCCAGCGCATGAAGTCGAGCGTCGAGAGTCCCGAGTACGAGCGCGCCGCGCCGCCGGTCGGCAGCACGTGATTGGCGCCGCTCATGTAGTCGCCGTACGCGACGCTCGCGCTCGCGCCCACGAAGATCGTCCCCGCGTTGCGCAGCCGGTCGAGCGCCGCCGTCTCCACTTCCGAGCGCACGACGAGCGACAGATGCTCGGGCGCCCATGCATTCGAGAACGCGATCGCTTCGTCGAGCGTCGCCGCGACGAGGATCGCACCGCGCGCCGCGAGCGAGGCGCGGATGATCGCGGCGCGAGGCGCCTCGTCGAGCGACCGTGCGAGTTCCGCCTCGACCGCCGTCGCGAGTGCAGCGGACGTGGTGACCAGTACGACCGCGGCGGCCGGATCATGCTCGGCCTGCGCCAGGAGCTCGCGCGCGATCACCAACGCGTCCGCCGAGTCGTCGGCGAGCACGAGCAACTCGCTGGGACCCGCCGGAGAGTCGATCGCGACTCGGCTCGACACCTGCACTTTCGCTTCGGCGACATACGCATTGCCCGGTCCGACGATCCGATCGACCGCCGGCACGCTCTCCGTGCCGTAGGCCATCGCGGCGATCGCGCCCGCCCCGCCGAGCGAGAAGACGCGATCGACGCCGGCGAGGGCCGCGGCCGCGAGCACGACCGCGCTCGGCCGACCGTCGGGACCCGGCGGCGAGCAGAGGATCACCTCGCTCACACCGGCCACGCGGGCGGGAACCGCGCCCATGAGCACCGAGCTCGGGTAGGCCGCGCGCCCGCCGGGCGCGTAGACGCCGACGCGTGCGAGCGGATCGGGACGTCGTGTGATGACCGCGCCGTCGGCCGTCGTGATCTCCGTCGCGACCGGCTTGAAGGCCGCGTGCACCGACGTGATGTTCGCGATCGCACGTTCCATCGCGCGGCGCAGGGCCGGATCGAGCGCTGCGAGCGCAGCGTCCCACTCGACGCGCGGCACCTCGAGCGAGACGAGCCGCACGCCGTCGAGCGACGCGGCGAGCGCATGCAGCGCGGCATCGCCGTCGCGCCGGACCTGTGCGACGATCTCGGCCGTGCGGCCGCGGATCGCGTCGTCGCTCGAGGTCGCGCGATCGAAGAGCACGGCCCGGTCGCGTTCGGAGAGCGAGTCGGCTCTGCCGCGAACGGCGAGCGTGAGCGGACTCATGCGAGGATCCTCTCGATGCGCGTGACCAGGATTCCTTCGGCGCCGATCGCCTTGAGCGCATTGAGCGTGCGGTAGATTCCGTCGGCCGGACAGACCGCGTGCACGGCGACCTTGCTGCCGCCATTCATCACGTCGATCACCGTCGGGCCCGAGATGCCGGGCAGGATGCGCCGGACGGCGTCGAGCTGGTCCCGCGGCACGTTCGCCATGACGTAGCGCTGCCCGCGTGCCACGAGCACCGAGCGAAGCGCGGCGACGAGTTCGTCGATCGTGCGCCGGCGTTCCCCAGCCGGTGCCCGGCCACTGCCCTCCCCCGCGACCACGAGGTGCGCCGTCGATTCGAGCACCGTCGTCAGTTCGCGCAGGCCATTCACGCGCAGCGTGGAGCCGGTGGACGTGAGGTCGAGGATCACGTCGGCGATGCCGAGGTGCGGGGCGATCTCGACGGCACCGGAGACCGGCACGAGTTCGATCCGCAGACCCTGCGACGTGAAGAAACGCTCGGTGATGCGCGGGAAGACCGTCGCCACCCGCGCGCCCGGCGCGATGTCCGCGATGGCCCTGATCGCACCCTCCTCCTTGGTCGCGACCACCAGTCGACAACGCCCGAACCCGAGGTCGAGGAGTGACTCCAAAGGCCGGGCGGACTCCTGCACGAGGTCCCAGCCGGTGATCCCGACGTCGGCCGCACCATCGGCAACGAACTCCGGGATGTCCTGAGCGCGCACGAAGATCGCCTCGAACTCACCCCCGAGCGAGGCGACAAGGGCGCGTTCGGAGGCGGCGCGGACCTCGAGTCCGGCATCGGCGAGCAGGGACCGGGTATCCTCGTTGAGGCGACCCTTGTTCGGAATGGCGAGGCGGAGCATGGCAGGAGTGGATGTGAGTGTCTGGCGGAGGCGAACCGGCCGGCCCGGGAAACGGAAGACCCGTCCGCGGTGGCGGACGGGTCGGGGGCCTGCGAGCGGCAAGGAACGGGGGCTAGCCCCGGTGCTCCGAGCGCGCTGCACACCCCCGACCCGTCGGGCCGTGATGATGGAGCGCATGGTGGTGGCGGAGCGTCAGCATGATGAACTGAAGGCTAATGGTCCTCTGGCCCCCAGGTCAACGTGGTCGGGCTTTGGACCAGGCCTAGCGCCTCGGAGCACCCCGGGAACGGAACGGCTCCGGATGGGCGTTCTGCTTGCATTCCCAAAGCATTGTGAATATTTTCACAAGCTGTGGGGAAACCCGCGAATCCCATCATTCAAACTCTCTGTTCGGCCTGGAGGCTTTTTTCAATGCAGTTCACCAAGGGTCTGTCGCTCGTCGCGAGCGCGTTCGTCTTCGCCGCCTGCGGCGGCAGTGATTCCGCCCCGGCCGCCGAGACCACGCCGGCTCCCGCCGCCGAGGCCGCTGCTCCCGCGCCTGCCGCCGGCGGTGCCGTCACGATCGCCCCGGTCACGGGCACTACGTACGAAGTCAAGATGCTCGGCGACGAGAAGGGCTACCGTTTCGAGCCGGCCAACCTCACGGTGAAGACCGGTGACGCCGTGAAGTTCGTGTTCGTCTCGGGCGGACCGCACAACGTCGCGTTCGACGGCTCGGCGCTCGCCGCCGACGTGAAGGCGCAGCTCGACGCGAACTTCGGCGCGCAGCGCATGGCCGAGCTCAGCTC
>JAYTNC010000251.1:0-1586 GCA_043748515.1 Gemmatimonadota bacterium
CATCCACAAGCACCAGGGCTGCATCGTCAACCAGCGCGAGGTCGGCAGCGACACCAAGTCGTTCGCCAACGCCCTCAAGTACGCGCTGCGCGAGGACCCCGACGTGGTGCTGGTGGGCGAGATGCGCGACCACGAGACGATCCACGCCGGCCTCACCATCGCCGAGACGGGCCATCTCGCGTTCGCCACGCTCCACACCAACTCGGCGGCCGAGGCGATCAACCGCATCATCGACGTCTTCCCGAGCCACCAGCAGTCGCAGGTGCGCGCCCAGCTCGCGTTCGTGCTCGAGGGCATCATCACGCAGGTGCTGCTCCCGCGCCGGACCGGCAAGGGGCGCGTGATGGCCGCCGAGATCCTCGTGGTGACGCCGGCGATCCGCGCGCTCATCCGCGACGACAAGATCCACCAGATCTACTCGGCGATGCAGGCGGGCAAGAAGTTCGGCATGCAGACCCTGAACGACGCGCTGTACGCGCTGTACCTCGCCAAGGAGGTCGCGGAGGAGGAATGTCTGCGCGTCTCCGGCGACCCGAACGAGTTCCTCCGCATGATCGGCAAGACCGCCGTCGACGAATCCGCCTCCGGCGCGCAGAAGGGTGGCGCGATGGCCGGCGGGACCGGCCGTCGTTGAGCGCATAGTCCCCAGGAGACCAAATGACATCATTCACGTACACGGCCCGCACCGCACAGGGCGACCTCAAGAGCGCCACGATCGAGGCGTCGTCGAAGGACGACGCCGTCGCCCAGCTCAAGAAGCTGCGGATGAACGTGGTCAAGCTCGAGGAGGCCGGAAAGACCGGCTCCAAGACCAAGGGCTCGATCTCGATGCGCGACATCGTGATCTTCACCCGGCAGTTCTCGACGATGATCAACTCGGGCCTGCCGCTCGTGCAGGCGCTCGACATCCTGTCGAAGCAGTCGGAGAACCCGGTCCTGCAGAACGTGACGCGGCAGGTGGTGTTCGACGTCGAGTCGGGCCACACCGTCGCCGACGCGCTCGCGAAGCACCCGAACGCGTTCACCGAGCTCTACGTGAACATGGTCGCGGCCGGCGAGGCCGGCGGCATCCTGGACACCATCCTGATGCGTCTCGCGACGTTCATGGAGAAGAACGACGCCCTCGTCCGCAAGGTGAAGGGCGCGATGATCTACCCCGGCGTGATCATGGGCGTCGCCGGCGCGGCGATCACCGTGTTGCTGCTGTTCGTCATCCCGACGTTCGAGAGCATGTTCGCCTCGGTGGGCCTCGCGCTGCCGTTGCCGACGCGCATCGTCATCGGCATGTCGAAGTTCCTGCAGGGGTACTGGTGGGCGCTCATCGCCGGCGGCTTCTTCGGCTTCCGCGGATTCAAGAGCTACTACGCCACGAGCAATGGCCAACTGGTGATCGACCGGCTGCTGCTCAAGGCGCCGGTCCTCGGCGACGTGCTCCGCAAGTCGGCCGTGTCGCGCTTCACGCGCACGCTCGGCACGCTGATCAGCTCCGGCGTCAGCATCCTCGACGGCCTCGAGATCACGGCGAAGACGGCCGGCAACCGCGTCGTCTCCGACGCGATCCTCGCGTCGCGCTCCTCGATCGCCGG
>JAYTNC010000252.1:0-1918 GCA_043748515.1 Gemmatimonadota bacterium
CGCCGTGGAGATCGGTGATTATCTGATCGACCGGTTCGAGGTGAGCAACCGCGACTACCAGGAGTTCGTCGACGCGGGCGGCTACCGCGACGCGCAGTACTGGGAGCACGCGATCACCGACGGCGCGCGCACACTCGCGTTCGCTGAGGCCATGGTGCGCTTCGTCGATCGCACCGGCCGCGCCGGTCCGGCCACTTGGGAAGGCGGCAGCTTCGTCACCGGTCAGGGTGAGCTGCCGGTGGGCGGCGTGAGTTGGTACGAAGCAGCGGCCTATGCGAAGTTCGCGGGCAAGTCGCTGCCGACCATCTACCACTGGGCGCGCGTCGCGAACGTCGGCTACGCGCGCTGGGTCGTGCCCGTCAGCAACCTCGAGGGCACGGAGCCGTTGCCGGTGGGCACACTGCGCGGCGTGAGTCTCGGTGGCGTCTCCGACCTCGCGGGCAACGTGCGCGAGTGGACGCAGAACCTCGCCGGCACCAGCGGATCGCGGTTCATCCTCGGCGGTGGCTGGAGCGATCCCGGCTACGCCTTCGTGGACGCCTACGCGCAGCCGCCGCTCGACCGCTCGGCGATCAACGGCATCCGGCTCGCGCGTTACCTGCCGGGCGACACGTCCATCATCGCGGCCTCACGGCCCATCCCGCGCGCCTTCACCGATTACCTCCGCGAGACGCCGGTGAGTGACGCCGTGTTCGCGGGCTACACGCAGCAGTTCGACTACGACCCGCTCGCGCTCGAGGCCAAGGTCGAGCTGCGCGACACGACTCCCGAGGAATGGATCGTCGAGAAGGTGAGCTTCACGGCGGCCTACGGCCGCGAGCGGATGTTCGCCTGGGTATACATCCCCAAGCGCGGCACGCCGCCGTACCAGACCGTCGTGATGTTCCCCGGCTCCGGCTCGATCGGCGCGGCGGCGAGCTCGGCGACACCCGACACGCGCATCAGCTTCGTGCCGGCGAGCGGCCGCATCGCGGTCTTCCCGATCTTCAAGAGCACGCACGAGCGTTCCGACAGCCTGCGGAGCGACATCCCCGACAAGTCGATCTTCTGGCGCGACCATGTGGTGATGTGGGTCAAGGACTACAAGCGCACGCTCGACTATCTGAGTACGCGCGCCGACGTCGACTCCACGAAGTTCGCCTACTTCGGCTACAGCTGGGGCGGCAACATGGGCGGCATCGTCCCCGCGGTCGAGCCGCGCATCAAGGCGTCGATGCTCTACGTCGCCGGCCTCACCATGGAGCGCAGCCGCGACGAGGTGGATGTGTTCCACTACCTGCCGCGCGTGAAGTCGCCGGTGCTCATGCTCAACGGCCAGCACGACTTCTTCTTCCCGGTCGAGACGGCGCAGAAGCCGTTCTTCCAGTTCCTCGGCACGCCGGCGGCGGACAAGCGCTACTCCGTGTACGAGGGCGGGCACGACGTGCCGCGCACGGTGCTCATGGCGGAGTCGATGGCGTGGCTCGACAAGTATCTCGGGGCGGTGCGCTGAGGCGACGGAACGACCGGCGGGGCCGTGATGCCGCGCGCGGGACGAAGGTGACGGGAGTGAAGCGTGTTCTCCTTACACTCGGCGCGTGTCCTCTTGCGCCCTCTTCTCCGCCGAGCGTACCCTGTGGTCATGCCGCTGGCTCCCGAGTATTTCACGGCCGACATGGTCAGAGCACTGCCCGAGGACGGCAACCGGTACGAGTTGGTGCACGGGGAGCTGCTCGTGAGCCCGGCGCCGCGCATGCTGCATCAGCTCCTGCACTCGCTCCTCTTCGAGGAGCTCGCCATCTATTGCCGGGCCAATACGTGCGGCCGCGTCCTGTCGAGCCCCGCAGACATCTCCTGGAGCGAGGACTCGCTCGTACAGCCCGATCTGTTCGTCGTCCCGCCGGAGCTCATCGCGACGCGGCGCTGGAGCGACATCCGC
>JAYTNC010000253.1:0-4233 GCA_043748515.1 Gemmatimonadota bacterium
AGGAGCGGCGAGGCGATCATCGCGAGGACCGCCACGGTCTGGAGCAGGTCCCAGGGCACGTCGGGCCAGACGGCCACGAGCCAGACGCCGAGGATCACCGCGAAGAGGAGCTCGGCGAGTATCAGGTTGACCAGGTAGGCGCCGACGAAGTGGTCGGGGCGTCCGCGGTCGAGCTTCAGCTGGCAGTGCGGGCAGCGCGGCTGCAGGCGGAGCCAGGTCTTGAAGAGTCCGCGGCCGCCGCATTCGGGGCAGCGCAGCGTGAGGGCGCGCACCACCCGCTCGGTGTTGTCGGGCAGGACGGTGGGCGTGACCATGAGCGCAAGCTACATTCGACGGGAGCGCGATTGTACCGCGATTGTACCGCACACTTATCCCTACACGACATGCCCGGACGACATCACCTCTTCGTTCCTGGTCCGACCAACGTCCCCGATCGTGTGCTGCGCGCGATGCACCGGGCTCAGGAGGATCACAGGTCGAGCGCATTCCCGGAACTCACCGAGGGGCTGCTGCGCGACCTCAAACCGGTCTTCGGCGCCGTGCAGGGCCGCCCGTTCATCTTCGCGAGCACCGGCACCGGCATGTGGGAGGCGGCGCTCACGAACACGCTCGCGCCGGGTGACCGCCTGCTCGCCGTCCGTTTCGGGCAGTTCTCGCACCTGTTCATCGACACCGCCGAGCGCCTCGGGTTCAAGGTCGACGTGATCGACCTCGAGTGGGGCGAGGCGGTGGATGCGTCGCGCATCGGCGATGCGCTCGCGGCCGATGCGGGGCACGCGATCAGGGCCGTGCTGCTCGTGCACAACGAGACCGCCACCGGCGTCACCAACGACGTCGCGGAGGTGCGCGAGGCGATCGACGGCGCGCGGCATCCGGCGCTGCTGCTCGTCGACGGAGTGAGTTCGATCGGCTCGCTGGAGTTCCGCTTCGACGACTGGGGCGTCGACGTCGCGATCTGCGGTTCGCAGAAGGGCTTCATGATGCCCGCGGGGCTCGGCATGCTCTGCGTCTCGCCCAGGGCGATGGCGCTCGTGGACCACGGGCGATTCCCGCGCGCGTACTTCGACCTGCGCCCGCAGGTGCTGCACAACGATCAAGGCTACTTCCCGCACACGCCCGCGCTCTCGCTGCTGTTCGGACTCCGCGAGGCGCTCGACATGATCGCGCAGCAGGGGATGCCGTCGATCGCGGCGCGCCATGCGCGGCTCGCCGAGGGGGTCCGTCGTGCGGTCGCGGCCTGGGAGCTCAAGCTCTGCGCGCGCGATCCCGAGAGCCGATCGAACACGGTCACCGCGATCGTCGTCCCCGAAGGCAAGGACGCGCGCCAGGTGATCGACCATGCGTACCGACGCTGGGACCTCGCGCTCGGGTCCGGGCTCGGCCGGTTGAACGGCAAGGTCTTCCGGATCGGTCACCTCGGCGATCTCAACGCGGGGATGCTGCTCGGCGCGCTCGCGCTCACCGAGTTGGCGCTGCACGACGCGGGCATCGCCGTGCCGTATGGCGCGGGCGTGTCTGCAGCGCAGCGCTGGTACCACGAGTCGGCGTGAGCACCGGCGTGCGTCCTCGCGTGGGCGTGACGCGACGACTGCCCGAGGCGGTCGAGCGCGCGCTACGCGAACGATTCGACATCGTGCAGCCGGACGAACAGCGGGCGCTGAGCGCCGACGAACTCGCCGCCATGCTGCGCGACTGCGACGCGCTCCTCCCGACCGTGACCGACCGGATCGATGCGGCCCTGCTGGGTGCCGGCGCGCTGCGGTGCCGTCTGCTCGCGAACTTCGGCGTCGGCGTGAACCACATCGATCTCGACGCCGCGACGCGGGCGGGCATCGTCGTGACGAACACGCCGGACGTGCTGACCGACGACACGGCGGACCTCACGATGGCACTGATGCTCGCCGTCATGCGTCGTCTCGGCGAGGGAGAACGCGCGGTGCGGGCTGGCGCATGGCAGGGCTGGCACCCGACGCAGTTCCTCGGTCGCCGGCTCAGCGGCAAGACGCTCGGCGTCGTCGGGCTCGGGCGGATCGGCCGCGCGGTCGCGCAGCGCGCCGAGGCCGGCTTCGGCATGAAGATCGTCGCGTGGAGCCGGTCGAAGCGGCGCGCCTCCGAGGTCGGCACGCAGATCGAACGCGTGAACCGCCTCGATCAGCTGCTCGAGGCGAGCCATGTGGTGAGCGTGCACTGTCCGCTCGTGCCGACCACGCGGCACCTGATCAGCACGGCGCAGTTCGCCCGCATGCGGCCCGAGGCCGTGTTGATCAACACGTCGCGCGGGCCCGTGGTGAACGAGGAGGCGCTCGTCGCTGCGCTCGAGGACGGCCGGATCGCCGGCGCGGGCCTCGACGTGTACGAGGACGAGCCGCGGGTGCATCCGGGCCTGCTCGCGCGCGAGGATGTGGTGCTTCTGCCGCACCTCGGCAGCGCCACGGTGGAGACGCGCGAGGCGATGGGCATGCGCGCGCTCGACAACCTCGAGGCGCACTTCGCGGGACGGGAGCCTCCCGACCGCGTGAACTGACCTTAGCTTTCCGCATCCCAACACTCCCGACACCATGACCACGTACAAGCACGCGCGCGTCCCCTCGAAGGGTGAACGCATCGAAGCCTCCGCCGGCGTCTTCCGGGTGCCGGACCAGCCGATCATCCCCTTCATCGAAGGCGACGGCACCGGCGCCGACATCTGGCGCGCGAGCGTGCGCGTGTTCGACGCGGCGGTGGAGCGCGCGTTCGGCGGCAAGCGGAAGATCCACTGGATGGAGATCTTCGCGGGCGAGAAGGCGCACAATCTGACGGGCGAGTGGATGCCCGCCGAGTCGCTCGAGGCGGTGCGCGAGTTCAAGGTCGCGATCAAGGGGCCGCTCACCACGCCGGTCGGCGGCGGCATCCGTTCGCTCAACGTCGCGCTGCGGCAGGAGCTCGACCTCTACGCCTGCATCCGCCCAGTGCGGTACTTCGAGGGCGTGGGGGCGCCGGTGAAGCATCCCGGCAAGGTCAACATGGTGATCTTCCGCGAGAACATCGAGGACGTCTACAGCGGCATCGAGTTCCGCGCCGGCTCGCCCGAGGCCGAGAAGCTCCGGCTCTTCATCGAGACCGAGTTCGGGAAGAAGATCCGGCCGCAGTCGGCGATCGGCATCAAGCCGATGTCGGCGTTCGGCTCGAAGCGCCTGATCGAGATGGCGTTGCGCTACGCGATCAAGAATCACAAGCCGTCGGTCACGATGATGCACAAGGGCAACATCATGAAGTTCACCGAGGGCGGCTTCCGCGACTGGGGCTACGAGCTCGCGAAGGAGAAGTTCGCCGGGCAGGTCGTCGCCGAGGCCGATCTCAACACGGCCGGCAAGAGCGCGCGCGCCGACGCGGTGATCCTCAACGACCGCATCGCCGACTCGATGTTCCAGCAGATCCTGCTGCGTCCCGACGAGTACTCGGTGGTCGCGACGCCGAACTTGAACGGCGACTACATCTCCGATGCGCTCGCCGCCGAAGTGGGCGGGCTCGGCATCGCGCCGGGCGGCAACGTCGGCGACGAGGCCGCGGTCTTCGAGGCCACGCACGGCACCGCGCCCAAGTACGCGGGCCTCGACAAGATCAACCCGGGCAGCGTGATCCTCTCCGGCGTGATGATGTTCGAGCACATGGGCTGGGAGGACGCGGGCAAGCTCATCGTCCACGGACTCGAGAAGGCGATCGCCGCGAAGACGGTCACGTACGACCTCGCGCGGCAGATGCAGGGCGCGACCGAAGTCTCCACGACCGGGTTCGGCGACGCGATCATCAAGGGGATGGCCTGATGTCACTCGCGTTCGACCTGCGCGCCGGTGATCCGGCGCGCACCGCGACCCCGTTGCTCGTCGTGGCGCTTCCTGCGGAACCGTCGATGCCCCGGGCGCTCGCCGCGCTCGACAAGCGCTACGGCGGCGCGCTCTCGCGCGCGATCCGTCGCAAGGACTTCCAGGGCGGCAAGGACGAGACGCTGCTGCTCTTCGCCCCCGAGGGCGGCCCGGAACGCGTGATGCTCGTCGGTACTGGTGCTGGTGTTGGTCTTGGCGATGCGGTGAAGGGACTGACGCGCGCCGCCACGCTCGCCGGCCGCCGTGCGAATGGCCTCGGCGTCGGCAAGCTCGCGTTCTGGGCGGCCGAGCTCGGCGACACAGCGCTCGAAGGCGCGATCGTCGGACTCTCGCTCGGCTCGTGGGAGTTCAAGGAACTGCACACGCCGGC
>JAYTNC010000254.1:0-10560 GCA_043748515.1 Gemmatimonadota bacterium
GTGCCGCGGGCGCGCCGCGCGAGCTCGTGCGCGCCGGGGCCGTCGATCCCCGCGTTGATCACCGCCGCCGTGCGATGCACGATCTCCTCGATCTCGGGCGTCGGATAGTAGTTCATCCGCAGCTCGATCCCGAAGCGCGCGCGCAGCGGCGACGTGAGCATCCCGAGGCGCGTCGTCGCGCCGATCAGCGTGAACCGCTCGATCGGCATCGTGATCGTCTGCGCCTTGGGCCCATCGGAGAGCCGGATGTCGATCCTCCAGTCCTCCATCGCGGGGTACAGGAACTCGTCGATGATCGGCCGCAGCCGGTGGATCTCGTCGATGAACAGGATGTCGCCGGCGCGCATGTTGGTGAGCGTGCCGACGAGATCGCCCGGCTTCTCGAGCGCCGGCCCCGACGTGGTGTGGATGTTCACGCCCATCTCGCGCGCGATCAGTTCGGCGAGCGTCGTCTTGCCGAGCCCCGGCGGACCGAAGAGCAGCGTGTGGTCGAGCGCCTCTCCGCGCGCCATCGCCGCGTCGATGTAGATCCGCAGCGCATCCTTCACCTTGCCCTGCCCGATGAACTCGGCGAGCCGCTGCGGACGCAGCGAGAGCTCGACGACGGATTCGTCGACGAGGGACTCGGGCGTGGTGATCTCGGCGCGGCTCATGTGCTATGAATCTACTTGCCGATGGCCGCGAGCGACCGGCGGATGAGGTCGGCGGTCGACTCGCCCTTGGGTGCGCCCTCGAGCGTGCTGCGCACCACGCGTTCGGCGTCGGTGGGCGCGTAGCCGAGCGCGACGAGCGCGCGCACGGCGTCGCTGCCGGGGCCGGTGGAGGCCGCGGAGCGTCCCGGCGCGGCGCGCTCCTCCACGCCGGTGCCCTCGAGCTTGTCGCGCAGTTCGAGCACGAGGCGCTCGGCGAGCTTCTTCCCCACGCGCGGCACCTGCACGAGCGTCGCGAGGTCGCCCGCGCGGATCGCGCGCACGAGCCGCTCGCCGGTGAGCGTGGAGAGCAGGCTCATCGCGAGCGATGGCCCCACGCCGGTGGTGCCCATCAGCCGCTGGAAGAGCCGACGTTCCTCGGCCGAGGGGAATCCGAACAGCAGCCACGCGTCTTCGCGCACGACCATCGCCGTGTGCAGCGCGATCTCGCCACCCACGCGCGGCAGCGTCTCGAGCACGCTGAGCGGCACGAGCACCTCGTACGCGAGGCCGCCCGCGGTCATCACCTCGATGCGGTCGAGTCCGCTTGCGACGAGCGTTCCCTGGATGCGCGCGATCATCGCGCGCTCCGAGCACGGGGCGTCGCCACCGTGGTCGTCGCGGCGCGCAGCGCGGCCTGCGCCGCGAGCGCCTTGGTGAGCGGCTGCCGCATGGCGCAGGTGAGCGCCGCCGCGACGCCGTCGGCGGCGTCGGCGGGCTGGGGCGCGCTCTTGAGTCGCAGCAACTTGGTGATCATGAACTGCACCTGGGTCTTGGTCGCGTTGCCCGTGCCGGTGATCGCCTTCTTGATCTCGGCCGGCGGGTACTCGTGGATCTCGACGCCCGACTCGGCACCCGCCAGCAGGATCACGCCGCGTGCGTGGCCGAGCACGATCGTGGTGCGCACGTTGCGCGCGTAGAAGACGTCCTCCACCGCCATCACGTCGGGCCGGTGGCGCGCGAGCAGTTCACGCACGCCGTCGCTGATGTCCTTCAACCGCTCGGGGAGCGGGCGGTCGGCCTTGGTGCGGATCACGCCGCATTCGACGAGCAGGTGCGGCGACCCCGCCCTCACCACGCCGTAGCCGGTGACCGCGGTGCCGGGATCGATGCCGAGGATCAGCACGAGCCCGCGCCGCCTGTGCGGCTGCGATGGCGGCCGCACAGGCGGCTCACCCCGCCGAGATCTCGGACATGTCGATGTCGAAGTTCGCGTCGACCTTCTGCACGTCGTCGAGGTCCTCGATCTGCTCGAGGAGCTTGATCAGTGCGTCGGCCGCGGCCCCCTCGACCTTCACCGTGTTCTTCGGCAGCCACGCGAGCTCTGCCTCCGTCGCGACGAGTCCCACGTTCGCGAGTGCCTGCTTCACCGCATGCAGGTCGGACGGCGCCGTCGTGACGACGAACTGCCCGTCGTCGGAGCTGAGGTCCTCGGCGCCCGCCTCGAGCACCTGTTCCATCACCGAGTCCTCGTCGCGGCCGTTGGTCGGGACGTAGATCTGCCCCTTCCGGTCGAACATGAACGAGACCGAGTTGCTCGCGCCGAGGTTGCCGCCGTACTTGGAGAGCTTGAACCGCACCTCCGCGACCGTCCGCGTGGGGTTGTCGGTCAGCGCCTGGATCATGAGCGCGACGCCGCCCGGGCCGTACGCCTCGTAGAGCACCTCGGTGTAGTCGACGCCCTCGAGCTCGCCGGTGCCCTTCGCGATGGCGCGCTCGATGTTCTCCTTGGGGCACGACTGCGCCTTGGCGTTCTCGATCGCCGTGCGGAGCCGCGCATTGCCGTCGGGATCGCCGCCGCCCGCCTTGGCGGCGACGGTGACCTCACGGAGCACCTTGGTGAACATGGCGCCGCGCTTCTTGTCGGTCGCGGCCTTGTAGTGCTTGATCTGCTTCCACTTGCTGTGGCCGGCCATTGGACTGCGGATCGAGGATGAAGGAGGGAGGACGCAAGATGACCGGAACTCCGGTCCGAGTCAGATCGCCCGGTCAAAGATACCGCGCTCTCCGCGCTCTGTGGAGTCGGTGCGGGAGCGACGAAGGGCGGCCCCGGTGTGGAGCCGCCCTTCTTTCATCCTTCATCCTTGTGCCTTCATCCCAGAGTTCAGTGTGCCTTCATCCCAGAGTTCAGTTCCACCGGATCGTCAGACTCCCCCGCATCCCGGTGACGTCCGTCGCATCGCCGTTCGACACGTTGTACAGGTTGCCGATGCTGTACCCGAACGACGGCAGCAGCGTGAAGTTGGCCGCGTTGAAACGCAGGCGCACGCCGGTGTTGAAGAGATTGCCGGCCTTCACGCCGCCGACTTGCCAGAGGCGGACCTCCACGTTCGGCTGGATCAGCACCTCGCGCGCCGTGATGCTCACGCCGGCGTTGAGGTTCGCGACGTTCTCCCTGGGCGCGAAGCCGGCGTACTGCCGGCCCTCGAGGCGATAGAGATTCCAGCCCGAGAGGAAGACGCTCGTGTTCCGCACCGGGAAGCTCCACGAGCCGGTCGCGATGAGCCGGTCGCCCGTGCTGTATGACGTCGTGTCGGCGAGGTCCTCGCCGAACGCCGAGTACGAGAGGCCGAACTGCAGCTGCCCGTCGCCCACCGGACGATCGACGCCCACGTTCAGTCGATATTCGTCGGCCGGCGTGAAGCGGAACTCGGAGCTCGCGACGCTGAAGGCGGCGAACTCGGTCGACTTCCTCATGCTCGCGCCCGCGCCGAGGTTCCAGTCGCCGATCGCGCGTGCGAACGCCACGCCGCCGGTGCCGGCGAGTCCGTTGCCCATCGACGAGATCGGATAGTTCAGGAAGTCGTTGCCGATCTGGCCCGCGGCCTCGGTCTGGCCTTCGGGGATCGTGTACTGCCCCGTCGGGAGGTTGAGGCCGACGGTGAGGATCACCGTCTGGTCCGCGAACGCGTAGTTGCCGCGCACCTGTGTGTCGGTGGGACCCTTGATCGAGCTCACGGACTGTCCGCCCGCGATCACGTCCGAGACGGCGTACGCGGTGCTGATGTCCATCGTGAACCGTTCGGTGAACGGCAGCGAGAATACGATCGGGATCGCCATCTGCGAGATGGTGCGCTTGGTCGCGCCGGAGCCGATCGCGTACGACGTCGAGTGCGGCGCGACGATGATGGCCATGTCACGCAGCCCCTGCGCCGGAGCGAGGGAGGGCAGGGCGAGGGCCAGCAGCGAGGCGGCGAGGAAAGTGCGGATCACGTATCGGTCCTCGCTCACGGGCGGCGGATGATGATGACGACCTGGCCGGAGAGGTTCGGCTGGTCCGTCTTGGTGCCGTTGCTGATCGGGTCGAGCCGCGGTGCCGGCGCGGCCGTGACCGTCGTCTCGGCGGCCGTCACGGTCGTCACGCTCGGCGGGTTCACTGCCTGCGTCACCGCGTTGATCGTGTTCTGAAGGCCACCCGACGTCACGATGTTGCCCGACTCGGCCGCGCGGACCGTCTGCGCCTCGGCGCCCGAGCCGAGGCTCGACTCGATCGTCGTCGTGGAGACGGCGGCTCCCGCGGCCGCGGCCGTCGCCGCATCGAAGCGCGCGGTGGCGGCGCCGAAGCCGGGATCGAGTGCGCGCGCGTTGTCGAAGAAGCGCGCCGCGTCCTGGAATCGGCCGTCGTCCGCCGCCTGCAGCCCGCGGCTGAAGGCGAGGAAGGCCTGCAGATTGTTCGTCGGGCGACGCTCGACGAGCTGCAACTCGGCCGGCGTCAGCTGGATATTGAGCCGCTGGAACAGCTGCATCACCAGCCGCTTCTCCATGTCGAAGAGCTGGTCGAGCGAGTTCGTCACCGTCGCCGGCTGACCGATCGCGCCGGTGCCGACGTTCACGAGCGACGCGCCGAGCGCGATCTGGTTCGTCCCCGTCTGCTGGATGATGCCGTTCACGAGCGTGCCGGCCTGCATCAGCTTGCCGGCGCGCACCGCGGTCGACGAGTCGACGCGGGCGGACTGCGAGAGCTGGATCTCGTCGGCCAGCGCCTGCATCCGGTCGCGCTCGACCACCGTGAGCCGCGCCGAGCGGCTCAGGTCGGTGATGATGAGCTCGGCCATGCCGCGCTCGAGCGGCTTCAGGGTGCTGTCGGTGCCGTTGAAGCGGAGCGGCGGCACGGCGATGGTGAGCGCCGAGCCCGGCGTGCGCGAGATCGTCGCTTCATTCGCGACCGCCGCCTTCGCCGCCGCGACCGACTCCTGTCGCGAGAGCGAGACGAGGCGCGTGCGGATCTCGGTCTTCACGCGGCGCGTCGTGCCGACGTTCAGATACGTCTCATACGCGCGGCGCGCGCTCAAGAGGTCCCCGAGCTGCTCGGCCGCGAGCCCCGTGTAGAGCGCGCTCACCCCGTCCTTCGGGTCGAGCTGACGCGCCTGGTCGAGCACCGTGCGCGCGTCGGCGTAGCGCTTCGCCTTGTAGTAGGCAACGCCGAGCGCGCGCAGGGCCGCGACGCTCTGCGGCGTGCGGGACCGCGCGGCCTCGAGCCGCGTGATGGCGTCCCCGCGCTGCGCCGCGGCGGGCGCGGCGGCGAGGGAGAGCAGCATGAGGGCGAGGAAAGGTCGGGCGAATCGCATCACGTCTCCTATCGATCGGGATCGAGCATGTCTTCGAAGCGCAACCACTGCTTGTAGAAATACAGGTCCACGTATCCCGTGGTCCCGTTCCGGTTCTTGCGCACCAGCAGTTCCGTCGCACCCTCCACCCCCGCATCAGGGGCGTACATCTCCTCGCGGTACAGCGCGAGCACCACGTCGGCGGCCTGCTTCACCGCGCCCATCGTCCCGAAGTCGTCGAGCGAGGGGCGGGAATCGCTCCGCGCTTCGAGCGACGGCAGCTGCGCCGTCACGATCACGCAGAGGTCTTCCGCCACCGCCGTCGCTTTCAACCGGTACACCATCGCCGCGAGTTCCTCGTCCCGTGGCATCGTGCTCTGCGCCAGCGCCTGCAGTGAATCCACGATCACCACCTGCGACGGGGCTTCTCGGCTCCGCAGATTCAGTACCTCGCCCTGCTCCTGCCGCAGCACCTCGAATCGCGGCGACCGGTCCCGCAGACGCACCGCGGCCGCACCCACCGACGCCCGCTGCTGGTCGTCGAGCCGACCCAGCCGCAGGTCGTCCACCTTCACGCGCCCCTCGATCGCGAGGGCGCGCTCCATGATCCGTTCGACCGACATCTCACCGGAGAGGAACGCGACATTCGCGCCCGTCTCCGCCATGCGCAGCGCCATCGCGAGCGAGAGCGCCGACTTGCCGCTGCCTACATCTCCGCCCAGCACCACCAGGTCCCCGGCGCGCACCCCGCCACCGAGCCACCGGTCGATGCTCGGAAAGCCCGTGCACACGGTGTCGCCCGAGAGCGACCCGTCCGCCACCAGGTCGATCCGTCGCATGACGCGGGAGATCGGGGAGATCGGGGAGATCGGGGAGATGTCAGTGGGGCGCAGGATTCCTCTGGACGACTCTAAGGTACGGACGGATACGCCCTATTCTAGGGGTCGTTCACGAACTCCGGCAAGTTCGGCCGCGTCGGTCCGGAGGCCGGAGGCCAGCCGCACCAGTTCTGAACGTGCCACCCGGTCGAGGTGCGGGGCGGTGACCTCGGTCACCGCGTCGACGGCGTCCGCGGCACCGAGCAGGTCGCCCGCGGCGCTCGTCGCGAACGCGCGGAGGAAGGCGGTCCTCGCTTTCGCCGGCACCGTGAGCGCGACGAGCCAGGCCCGCGCCGCCTCCGCCCGGTTCTCGCGCACGGCGACCGCGAGCGGGAAGGGGAGCCGCATCCCGCTCGCGAGCCGCACGACCATGACGGCCCCCATCAGCGTCTCCCGCGCCCCGCCCATGGCCGCGCGCCCCGCCGCCCCGAGTAACGCGGGGCAGGCGAAGGTCGCGCGGACGGGCGCGAAGGCGGGTGTGGTCTGCGGCACCGGCGGAAAGTGCCGAACGTGAGGCAGGCTCCGGAAGGGGGGCCGATGGAACGGCTCGCGCGCGCGGGCTATCTTCCGACTCTATGACCATCACGGCCTCCCCGCGCACCCGTTCCGGCCGCTGATGCGAATCTACCGTCGACTCCTCCGGTTCCTCCGGCCCCACGCCTGGCGCCTCGGCGGGAACGTCTTCTTCAACGTGGTCGCGGCCGCCCTCGACGGCATCGCCTTCACGCTGCTGATCCCGTTCCTCAACACGCTCTTCGGGCTCGACACCGCCGTCGCCGGCGGCATGGGCTGGCTCACGACGCTCCAGGAATGGCTCATCGGGCCGTTCCTCGATCCCGCCGCGCCCATGGACTCGCTGCGCGGCGTCATTCTCGTGATCATGGCGATGGTCGCGCTCAAGAACGTCTTCCTCTGGGCCGGCGGGCAGTTCGGCGCCTCGCTGCAGGAGATGATCACGCGCGACCTGCGCGCCGCGGTCTTCTCGCACATGCAGCGCCTGCCGCTCACCTGGTTCGGCCGCACCAAGACCGGCCAGATCATCTCGCGCGTCCTCGCCGACACCGAGCAGACCAAGATCATCCTCGCCGAGGTGGCGACACGCACCGTGCAGAACGCGGCGACGATCATCGTCACGGTGGTCATCCTCTTCCGGATGTCGCCGCGCCTCACGCTCGTCGCGCTCGTGATCGCCCCGCTCGTGATGACCGTGCTGCAGCCGCTGCTGCGCAAGCTGCGGAAGGGCCACCGCAGGCTCCGCAACGAGTACGGCGAGATGACCAGCGTGCTGCAGGAGGTCGTGAGCGGGATCAGGCTCGTGAAATCGTTCCGCGGCGAGCCCTACGAGGACGAACGCTTCATCGGCGCCTCGGCGCGCTACTCGCGCGGCATGACCCGCATGCAGCGCCTCTCGCTCCTCTCCAGCCCGCTCACCGAGGTGCTCGGCACCATCATCGCGATGGGCGTGCTCTGGATGGGCGCCCGCGAGGTGCTCGAGACGCACACGATGGACGGCGGCATCCTGATCACCTTCATGGTGCTCGTGATGCGCCTGCTGCAGCCGATCAAGCAGCTGTCGCAGGCGCCGACCACCGCACAGCAGTCGCTCGCCGCCGCCGAACGCCTCCTCGAGGTGCTCGACCAGCCGGCCGAGACGCAGACCGACAGTGGCACGCGCGAAGTGCGCGAGCTCCGCGACGGCGTGGCGTTCGAAAACGTCAGCTTCGGCTACGGCGACGAGCCGGTGCTCACCGACGTGAGCCTCACCGCGCGTCGTGGCGAGATCGTCGCGCTCGTCGGCGCGAGCGGCGCGGGCAAGAGCACGCTCGTCGACCTCATCCCGCGCTTCATCGAGCCGACCGCCGGGCGCGTGCTCCTCGATGGCATCGACGCGCGCGAGATCCGTCTCTCCTCGCTGCGCGCGCTCACCGGCATCGTCAGCCAGGACACCGTGCTCTTCAACGACACGGTGCTCGCGAACATCGCGTACGGCGCCGTGGACCGGTACACGCGCGAGCAGGTCGAGGCCGCGGCGCGCGCGGCCAACGCGCACGAGTTCATCCTCGCCCTTCCGCAGGGCTACGACACCGTGCTCGGCGAACGCGGCACGCGCCTCTCGGGCGGGCAGCGGCAGCGCCTCGCGATCGCGCGCGCGTTGCTCACCGATCCGCCGGTGCTGATCCTCGACGAGGCCACGTCGGCGCTCGACACCGTGAGCGAACGGCTCGTGCAGGAGGCGATCGACCGCCTGCTCGCCGGCCGCACGGTGTTCGTGATCGCGCACCGGCTCTCGACGATCGTGCACGCCACGCAGATCCTCGTGCTCGAGAAGGGGCGCGTGGTCGAGCGCGGCACGCACGTCGAGCTACTCGCGCGCGGCGGCGCGTACGCACGGCTCCACGCGATGCAGCAGCGCTCCGCGCCGGCGGCGGGCTGATGGCCGCGCAAACGCCCGCGGATCGAGCGATGGCCGCGCCGACCGTTGTTCACCGCCTCGAATACGGACTGCTGCGTCTCATCGCCACGCTGCTGCGCCCCTTCGGCTGGCGCACCGCCTCGGCCGTGGGCGCCGCGTTGGGCGGACTCGCCTGGTGGCCGCTCCGCATCCGCGCCGACCGCGTCGAGCGCACCATCCGCGCCTGCTTCCCCGAGTTCAGCGACGCGCGCGTGCGCCAGGTCGCGCGCGACAGCTACCGCAGCCTCGGCCGCACGTCGATCGAGAGCATCGTCCTCTCGCGCGCCACCAAGGACGCCGTGCTCGCCGCCTTCGCCGACGCGCCGCACTATGAGGTGCTCGAACGCGCGTTCGCGCGCGGCAAAGGCGTGATCCTCGTCGCCGGACACCTCGGCAGCTGGGAGCTCTCGGCCGCGTACATGACCGCGCGCGGACTGCCGGTCGACGCGATCGCGATGCACATGGTGAATCCGCTCTCCGACGCATTCTTCAAGCGCACGCGCGAACGCTTCGGCATGAAGGTGATCTTCGACGACGAGGCCGTGCGCGCGATCCCGCGCGCGCTCAAGGCCGGACGCGGCGTCGGCTTCCTCTCCGACCAGAGCGCCAAGGGCCTCGCGAGCACCTTCGTGCCCTTCTTCGGCCGGCCGGCGCGCACGCCGCGCGGCGCCGCCGTCTTCGCGCTGCGCGGCGACCTGCCGATGATCTTCACCGTCGCGATCCGCCGCCCCGACGGGCGCTACACGGCCCACTTCGAGGAGGTGCCGCTCGTGCGGACCGGTGACCGCGACGCCGACATCGACGCGACGGTGCTCCGCTACACCCAGGTGCTCGAGCGCTTGGTGCGCGAACACCCCGAGCAGTACTTCTGGCAGCACAGGCGCTGGAAGGGGCAGCCGAAGGACACGCCGCCCGAACTCATCATGCCCCGATAGCAGGCGTCAGCATGCGTCCATCCTGCACGTTCAACCCGACTGCCCGAGCCGAGCGCCAATGAGCGAGTATCCGCACGACATCGAGGCGCTGCGTGCGCGCGAATATCCGTGGGAAGCACATGGCGACGCGATCCATTTCGATCACGCTGCCGTCGGCCCGTTGCCGCAGCGCGCGCGCGACGCGCTCGACGCCTACGGACTCAAGCGCGCCGAGCCGCATCGCCTGAGCAACGACGACTTCTTCCCCGTGCTCGATCGCGCGCGTTCGCTCGTCGGCAAGCTGATCGGCGCGAGCGCGGGCGAGATCGTGCTGACGACCAACACGAGTTGGGGCGTCAATCTCGCGGCGTATTCGCTTCCGCTCGGCCCCGGCGACATCGTGCTCGGCAGTCAGGGCGAGTTTCCCGCCAACGTGTATCCGTGGATGGCGGCGGCGAAGGCGCGCGGCTTCACCTTCGAGCTCGTCCCGCTCGCCGGCAGCGCGCCCGACGTCTCGGCCATCCTCGCGCGCATCGAGTCCGATCCGCGCGTGAAGTGCGTCGCGCTCTCGTGGGTCTCGTTCTGGAGCGGTGCCCGCATCAGCCTCGGCACCATCGGCGCGGCCTGCCGCGCGCACGGCATCTGGTTCGCCGTCGACGCCATCCAGGGGCTCGGCCCGCTCGCGCTCGACGTGCGCACCACGCCGGTGGACATCCTCTCCTGCGGTGCGCAGAAATGGCTCTGCTCGCCCTGGGGCAGCGGCTTCGCGTACATGCGTCACGCGCTCGTCGCCGCGCTCGAACCGCCCGCCGCCGGTTGGCTCGCGCAGACGAGCTCAGGCGACTTCGCAAGGTTCCTCCACTACGATCCCGCCTGGCACGCCGACGCGCGCAAGTTCGAGGTGGGGACCATCCCCTATCAGGACATCGTGGGGATGAACGAGGCACTCGCGCTGATCCTCGAGCTCGGCCCTTCGCGCATCGAGGCGCATGTGCGCACGCTCACGACCGAACTCCTCGACTGGGCGCAGGGCGCGAGCGGCGTGCGCATCCTCACGCCGCTCGCCGACGAGCGCCGCGC
>JAYTNC010000255.1:0-4617 GCA_043748515.1 Gemmatimonadota bacterium
GGGAAGCGCCCGACGAGCGTCTGCTTCTGCCGTTCGAACTCGTCCGTGGGAAGCGGCGTGCCGCCCACGCGGCGCAACTGCGCGAGCAGTTCGACGAGCGCCGAGTCGGTCACCTCGGTGCGCACCTCGGCGGTCGCGGTGAACGTGCCGAGTCCCTTGCGGCGCGCGACGCTCGAGTAGGCGCCGTAGGTCCAACCCTTCTGTTCGCGCAGGATCTGGAACAGGCGCGAGTCGCTCGCACCGCCGAGCACCTGGTTGGCGAGCGTGATCGCGTACCCGCGCGTGTCGGTCGCCATCCAGGTGGTGTTGCCGACGATGATGTTCGACTGCACCGAGCCCGGCCGGTGCACCAGCAGGATCTCGGTACGCGCGCGCTGCGGCGCGGCCCGTGTGACCGGCGCTCCGGCGGCGACGCCACCCCATGCGCCGAAGGTCTCCTCGGCGAGCTGGCGCGCTTCGACGGTGTCGATCGCGCCGGCGATCACGAGCAGCGCCTGATTCGGGCGCATGCGCTGCGTGTGGAAGGCGGCGAGGTCGTCACGCGTGATCGCGGCCACGCTCGCCTCGTCGGCCGAGCGGCCGTACGGATGCTCGCCATAGAGCCCCTTGGCGAACGCGCGTCCCGCGATCGACGCGGGCTGCGCCTTGGCGAGCGCCAGCGCCGAGAGCGTCTGCTTGCGCAACAGGTCGATCTCGGAGGCGGGGAAGGTCGGGCGCAGCGCCGCGTCGGCGAGCAGCTCGAACGCGAGCCGGCGATCGTTGCTGAGCACCGCCGCGCTCACCGTCATGAAGTCGGGGCCCGAGGAGGCGCTGAGCGAGCCGCCGACGCCCTCGATGGTCGCCGAGATCTGTTCGGCCGACCTCGTGCCGGCGCCCTTGGTGAGCAGGCCGGCGACCATCTCCGCCGTGCCCGACTTGCCGCCGGCATCGTAGAACGAACCGCCCGGCACCGCGAGCGTGAGCGAGAGCACGGGTTGCCTGGCGTTGGCGACGACGAGCACGCGCATGCCGTTGGCGAGCACCGTCTCCGCGAAGGGCGGGAACTGCGCCGGCTGCAGCGGCATCGGCGCCGGCGGATTGGACGGGAACTGTGCGAGCGCCGGCGAGGCGGCGAGTGCCAGCAGCACAATGGAACGCATCACTTGGCCTCCGGGACGATCACGAGCGTGAGCGAGTTGTCGGGACGCAGGTAGGTCGCGGCGACGCGGCGGAGATCGGCGAGCGACACCGCCTCGTAGCGCGCGGCGTCGGTGTTGATCGCGTCGGGCGAACCGAGGTACATCGCGGCGTAGTGCACCGCTTCGGAGGTGGCGATCGCCGTCTGCCGGCCGAAGATCGTCGACGAACGCCACGAGTTCTTCGCCTTGGTGAGTTCCTCGGCGGTGATCCCCTGTGCGACCGTCGTCATCTGCTGCGCGAAGCGGACGCGGAGCGTGTCCACGTCGACGCCCTGATTGGCGATCACGAGCGCGCCGAAGATCCCGGCGCCGCGCATCGGACCGAACGGGTTGAACAGCGACTGCGCCGCCACCGCGACCTTCGCGTCGCGGACGAGCGCGCGGTTGAGGCGCGAGCTCTCCCCGGCGCCGACGATCGTCGAGAGCAGCTCGAGCGCCGGATAGTCGGCGTGCGACGGCGGCACCACGCGGTACGCAGTGAGGATCGCCGGGAGGTTCGCGTTGCGGTCGGGAATACGACGCACGACTTCGCGGCCGGTCGCGGCCTGCGGCGCGCAGCTCACCTGGGGCGGCGTCGCGCCGCGCGCGATGCCGCCGAAGTACTCGGTCACGAGACGACGCGCCTGCACCGGCTGGAAATCGCCGGCGATCACGAGGATCGCATTGTTCGGCGTGTAGTAGAGGTCGAAGAACGCCTTCACGTCGCCGACGGTCGCGGCGTTGAGGTCTTCCATGGAGCCGATGATCGAATGCGCGTACGCGAAGCAGTTGGCCCGGTCGAAGAGCGTCGGGAGCGAATCGACGAACGCCGACGTGTAGGGCGCATTGTCGAAGCGCAGGCGGCGCTCCTCCTTCACCGCCTCCTGCTGGTTCGCGAGGTTCTCTGCGCTCACCACGAGCGAACGCATGCGGTCGGCCTCGAGCCAGAGCGCGAGGTTGAGCCGGTTGCTCGGCAGGACGTCGTAGTAGTCCGTGCGGTCGGGCTGCGTGGAGCCGTTGAGCTGGCCGCCGGCGCGCTCGACGTACTGCCCATGCTCGGCCTTCTTCACATGCGCCGAGCCCTGGAACATCATATGCTCGAACAGGTGCGCGAAGCCGGTGCGGCCGGCGCGCTCGTTGCGCGAGCCGACGTCGTACCAGACGTTCACCGCGACGACCTGCGCGGAGTGGTCCTCCACCAGGTGCACGCGGAGGCCGTTGGGCAGCGTGAACGACTCGACCTGCACACGGCCTGGCGCCTGCGCGCCGAGGGTCGTCGAGGCGAGCGTCAGCAGGACGATCAGGAATGAACCACGCGAACGCATCGCGAGTCTCCGGGGTGAGAAGGACAACATGTGCACCGGGCCGCTCAGCGGCCGGTGGAGCCGAATCCGCCGGCCCGTTCGGTGGTGCGCGCGACCGCGCCGCGTGTGAAGGGCAACGTCTCGTACCGAGTGATCACCATCTGCGCGATGCGCTCGCCATGCCGCACCAGGAGTGGGGCCGTGCCGCCGTTCTTCACCGGCACGCACCACTCGTCCGGATAGTCCGCGTCGATCGTCCCGGGGCTGTTCACGATCACCAGGTCGGTCTTGAGGCTCGTGCCCGACCGCGGACGCACCTGCGCCTCGTACCCCACCGGTAGCCGCGCCTTGAAGCCCAAGGGGAAGAGCGCCTTCTCGCCCGGGGCGAGGGTGATCGTCGCCCCCGCCGGATCGGCGACCACGTCACGCTCGGCGGCCACTCCGCCGACGAAGACGCGCACGCGCCCTCCCGTGAGACAGAGCGCGAGGTCGTGGCCGGCGCTCGCCGCGGTCGCTCGGGACGGGGGTTCGACACCCGCATGCAACGGCTCGAAGATGATCTCTGACATCGGGGCGAAAACTAATCGCGAGTCGCCGCCTCGGCGGCAAGGTCCGGCCGCGAGGAGACACTTCCCGCCTTTCCATGTGTATCATCCCCTCGTGATCACCATCGCCAGCCCCCGCCGGAACGCCTCCCTCGCGGCGTTCGTCCTGCTCGTTGCCGCCACCCCCGCCCTTCCCGCGCAGGACACCGTGCGCGTCGCCCCGGGGACCGTGGTCGTCGTCGAGAGCCTGCCCCCCGCCGACCCGCGCGAGGTGGGCCAGCGCGCGCAGTCGGAATTCGAACGCTTCCGCCGACTCAACCTCCCCGAGTACCGCGGCAAGGTCTTCTCGGGCCGCAATTGCCCCGAGCCGGTCGGCATGAACTGGTGCTACTGGTACGACGAGAGCTCGCCGATGCTCGCCGAGCCACCCAAGATCGTCGAGGCGCGCGAACGCCTGCTGAAGCTGCTCGATTCGCTCGGCGCCGCGAATCGCGGTGACAACTGGATCAGCGGGCAGCAGGTCCGCTACCTCATTGAAGCAGGGCGCCCGCTCGATGCGCTCAAGGTGGCCGGGGAGTGCAAGGCGTACGGCTGGTGGTGCGACGCGCTCGCCGGCATCTCGCTGCACGAGGCGGGACGCTACGCCGAGTCGGAGGCGCGCTACGAGAAGGTCCTCGCGGCGATGGGCACGCGTGAACGGTGCACCTGGCGCGACCTCACGCCCTACCTCGACGACGACACGCGCAGGCAGTACATCCGCAACCAATGCGGCTCGCCCGAGCGCGAGGCCTTCGAGGCGCGCGCCTGGTGGTTCTCGCGCACCCGCTACGGCCTCGCCGGCAACGACTCGCGCACCGAACACTTCGCGCGTCTCACCTATGTGGAGTTCCTTCGCGACGCCTCGACCGCCTACGTCCGCGGCTTCGACGAGTCCGAGCGCGAGATGCTCGTGCGGTTCGGCTGGAGCCGCCGCTGGGCGCGCGACGGTTCGGCGCGCGGCCCGATGCCCAGCGAGATGCCGATGGGCCGCGACGGCCGGCCGCAACGATACGACCCGTCGATGACCGTCAACGTGATCGGGCAGGAAGCCACGCCGGCGCATCGGTTCATCCCGCCGAGCGAGGTGCTCACGAGCCCCGCGAGTTCCGACTCGACCGACTGGGCGGTGCAACTGCCTCCGGTGGTCGCGCGCTACCATCCCAAATACGCCTCGCGTGTGCTCATGCTCGAGCATCAGCAGGCGCTCTTCCGCCGCGGCGACACCGCGCTCGTCGTGCTCGCCTACGACGTGAGCAAGGTCCCGGGGATCGCGTTCTCGCGGCTCGACGGCGCCTTCGTGCTCACGCCCGGCACGCGTCCCGCCGGCCTGTCGACCATCATGCGCGACATCAAGCCGAAGGGGACTATGACCGTGCGCGCTCCCTGGGGTCCGCTTCTCATGAGCGCCGAGATCGCCGCCGACTCCTCCTCGACGCTCGTGCGTGCCCGCTACGGCATCAGGCCGCCGTTCGCGATCGGCGCGCGCGTCTCGCTCTCCGACCTGCTCTTCTACACGCCGTACGGCGAGTTCCCGTCGACGGTGGAGCAGGTGCTGCCGCACGCGCTGGCCAC
>JAYTNC010000256.1:0-4218 GCA_043748515.1 Gemmatimonadota bacterium
AGTTCGCCTCGCACACTTTGCGATATCTCTCTCAACTCGATTTTCAATCAGCGTTCGTTTGCTCGGCAGCGTTTCCGCGCCAGCCTCCAAGAATACCACCACAATCAGCCGACGTCAAGGGGCGATTCCAACTTTCTTGCCCCGTTTCGCGTGCGAACTCTGCAGCTCGCTCGGCCAACTTTTCTCCGCCCGTTTCGGGGAAGAGGGCGAATAGTAGTGGACTCGTTACGCGTTCGCAAGGGGGTCGTCTCCGCTCGCTCACATCGTCCATTCCCGCTTCACCACAACACCTGCATAACACCTGCATAACACCTGCTACGCAGTCTAATCACTCGCTCCGTGAGAAGCGAGCAAGGTCCCAGGATCACTCCCGGGACCCTCCGATCATGCGCCCTGAAGGAATCGAACCTTCAACCTAGTGATTAAGAGTCACTTGCTCTGCCAATTGAGCTAAGGGCGCGCATGCTACCATTCCACGTGAGGCGCGCCAGGAGGGACTCGAACCCCCGACCCACAGCTTAGAAGGCTGTTGCTCTATCCACCTGAGCTACTGGCGCTTCAAACATTGCCGTGTCTCTCCTGCCGTCACTCTCTCGCGACCGAATCGGGGCGGCCGGATTCGAACCGGCGACCTCCTGCTCCCAAAGCAGGCGCGATACCGGGCTACGCTACGCCCCGTGAACCGAGTGGAACTCTAGTCGGCCGCGAGCGTCCGGTCAACTGTGTCGAGTGAATCGGTCCGCCAGCAGGCCGATCTCCCTCTGTACCGCGTGTTCACGCCGACCCGACGCCCGCCGACCCGAACGCGCGCAACAACGAGCCGAACGCACGACCCCGATGACTCACCCGCGACTTCTGCGCTTGCGTCGCATCGCCGAACGTGCACTGCAGATCGTCACTGAAGAACAGCGGATCATAACCGAATCCCCCTCTGCCGCGCGGCGCATCGAGGATCCGGCCGCGGCATTCCCCGCGCGCACTCCATTCGCGCGCGCCGTCGGTGCACACAACGGCGCAGACGTAGCCCGCCGCACGCGACGACGCACCCGCGAGCACTGCGAGCAGATGCGCATTGTTCGCGTCGTCGAGCGCACCACCCGACGCGCCGCTACGCGACCATCGTTTGCTCTGCACGCCCGGCGCGCCGCCCAGCGCATCGACGGCGAGACCCGAATCGTCCGCCACGACGAACGCGCCGGGGAGCTGCGCCGAGAACCACCGCGCCTTCGCGCGCGCATTCTCCTCGAACGTCTCGAATGTCTCGAGCGCGTCCTCTGCGGGATCCTCGTGCGCGAGTCCTGCCGACGCGAGATCGGAGAGCGCGATGCCCGCCTCGGTGAACATCGCGGTCAACTCACGCAGCTTGCCCGGATTGCGCGTCGCGAGCACCACGCGCTCCGGGCGCACGGCGCGCGCGTCACTCACGAGCGGCGATCGCTCACGCGATACCGAGCGCGGCGCGCTGTGCCGCGTCGAGCGCGCGGATCCCCTCGGCCGCGAGATCGAGCAGCGCGTCGAGCTCGGCGCGCGCGAAGGTGCCGTTCTCACCGGTGCCCTGCACTTCGACGAATCGCCCCTCGCTGCTCATCACGACGTTCGCGTCCACTTCGGCGCGCACATCCTCCACATACTCGAGATCGAGCAGCGGGCGACCGTCGACGACGCCGACGCTCACCGCCGCCACTCGACGCTTGACCGGCGAGACCTTGAGGCGCTTGGTCGCGACCATCCAGTCGAACGCGTCGCAGACGGCCAGTGCCGCTCCGGTGATCGCCGCGGTGCGCGTGCCGCCATCGGCCTGCAGCACGTCGCAGTCGACCTTGAGCGTGTACTCGCCCCACTTGAAGTCGTCGAGCATCGCGCGCACGCTGCGGCCGACGAGGCGCTGGATCTCCTGCGTGCGGCCGCCGACCTGTCCGCGCTCGCGCTGCGTGCGCGTGTGTGTCGCGCGGGGGAGCATCGCGTACTCCGCGGTGAGCCAGCCCTCGCCCTTCCCCTTCTTCCATCCGGGAACGCCGTCCTCGACGCTCACCGCGCAGAGCACGCGCGTGTTGCCGACGGCGATGAGACAGGAGCCTTCGGCGTTCGGCACCGCGCCGCGCGTGAGGGAGATCTCGCGCAGAGCGTTCAGGGCGCGACCGGCGGGACGGGACTTGGTTTCAGGCACGAAGACGTTGGATGATTGAGGTGGTGGATTGACCGGGCGTCAGCGGGATGATCACGACGCGACCGCCGCGCGCGCGCACGACATCCGCGCCGACGACGGTGTCGGGCGAGTAGTCGCCGCCCTTCACGATCACGTCGGGCAGGAGCGTGCTGACGAGTTCGAGCGGAGTGTCCTCGTCGAAGACGACGACGGCGTCGACCGCGGCGAGTCCCGCGAGCACGTAAGCACGCTCGGCTTCCGAGCGCACCGGACGATCGGGCCCCTTGCCGAGTCGGCGCACGGATCCGTCGCTGTTCACGCCGACGACGAGGCGGTCGCCCTGCGCGCGAGCGCCGGTGAGCACGTCGATGTGCCCGGGATGCAGCAGGTCGAATACGCCGTTGGTGAAGACGACGGTGCCGGACTGCGACTGGCGCCAGCGCGCCGCTTCGGCGCGCGTCATGACCTTCAGGCGCGGATCGAGCGGCGCGCTCAGAACGTCGCCACCACTTCAGGGTGGAAGTGGACCTCGCGCACGAAGCCCGGGAACTCGATGATGTCGTAGTACTCGGCCCAGATGTGGATCGTGCCGGCGCGGCGTCGCACGGTGACCTCGCGCGCCGCCTCGGGCAGGCCCAGCGAGTCGGCGTACGAGGTGAGACGCCGGCGGATCAGGATGTCGCTGCGGTGCGCGGCGAAGCGCGCCTCCTGCCGCATGCGGTCCTGGTACTGGTAGAAATCCCAGTATTTGTTGCCGATGTGCCACCCGAAGTACGAGAGGGCGCCGATGAAGACGATCGTCAGGATGCCGCCGAGCGCTCCCTTCCCTGCCCGTGCCTTCACCATTGTGACTGTGCTCCTTCGATCACGTCGTTGACGATGCGGTCGATCGCTTGTTTCCGTCCCTGGGCCTCGCCGCGGTCGGCGTACTCGCCGTCGGCCTGCATGCCAGTGCGGGTCCAGAGCACCTTCCCGGTCACCTGATCGACGATCTCGATGTCGACATGGACACGGAGCCGGCGCCGGGCGGAGGTCGCCTGGCTCGGATTGGCCGAAAAGCCGGCCGCCATGTCGAGGTCGTAGCGCGTGATCTTTCCTCGCACGATGGCGGTCGCGCGCTCCTCCGGCGCGTCGCGGAGGCCGAGCCGGGACTGCAGGCCCTGCCGGAGCGCGTCCTGCAGTTCGCGTGGCAGTTCCGGCGAGGAGGTCTCGTTGTCGAGCGGCAGCACGGCGACCGTCCGCACGTGCGGCGGCAGTCCCCCGCCGGCGAAGCCGTAAAGGCAGCCGGAGAGCAGCGGCAGTAGTAGCGACAAGGCGGCCAAGCCGCGGCGAACGGGGCGGATCACAGAGAGAAGTCTCATCGTGCGCGCGGCGGTGGTCAATCGCCGACCGTGAGCCCGTGGCCGAGCAACGCGCGGAAATGCGCGGGCATGGCGACCGGGCGGCCCTCGGGTGAGACCGAGATGAGCATCGTCGACGCCGTCGCGAGCCGTTCACCGGTGACGGCACCGGGCTCCGCGACGCGGAGCAGATCGTAGCGGAAGGTCACCATTCGCGACTGCGCCACCGTGAGCCGGGTCTCGATCCGCACGACGTCGTCGTAGCGCGCGCTGGCGTGGTAGCGGACCTGCGCATCGGCGACGGCGAGCCGGACGCCCTGCCGCTCCATCTCGGCGTAGCTGACCCCGAGCTGGCGGATGAAGTCGGTGCGGCCGACCTCGCACCAGACGAGATAGTTCGCGTGGTAGGCGACTCCCATCTGGTCGGTCTCGGCATACCGCACGCGCACTTCGGAGACGGTCATCATCGGGGCGAGTCTACCGGGCTCGGGAGCCGTTTGTAAAGGGTGCATGCTCGCGGTACCATTCTGCGATGCTTCCGGCACCCTGTTATGTACTCTCCGACGCCCATTTGGGTGCATCGCCCGCCGACGTGGAGCGCGACCTGCTCGGCCTGCTGCGGTCGTTGCCCGGCGATGCGCGCTCGCTGGTGATCAACGGGGACCTCTTCGACTTCTGGTTCGAATGGCGTCATGCGATCCCGCGCGCCGGGGTGCGCGTGCTGGGCGAACT